>CADBPP010000001.1 GCA_902796565.1 uncultured Eubacteriales bacterium
CCCATGAGCGCCCTGTCCAGGATGGCCAACGGTGAGCACCGCATCAAGATCACGGACAATGACTTCGTTATCATTTCCGCCACCCCCATCCCCGGCAACGAGAAGACCGTGGCCTCCGTAACGAACTCCCTGGTGAGTCTCGGAGCGAAGGTCATCACCAGCGGCACCGACATAGTACATGTTTCGGGCCATGCCTGCCAGGATGAGCTCAAGCTCCTGCTGGCGCTTCTCAGGCCCCGCAACTTCATGCCGGTCCACGGAGAATACAGGATGCTCAACATCCACCGCGACCTGGCCATCAGCGTCGGTGTCCCGGAGGACCATGTGTTCGTCATGAAAAACGGAGACGTACTGGAGATAGAGGGTGAGCGCGCACAGATCACCGAACACATCAACGTGGGAGTGACCCTGGTGGACGGAGCCGGCATCGGAGATATCGGCAACATCGTCCTCAAGGACAGAAAGAAGCTTTCCACCGGAGGACTTTTCGTGGTGGCCGCGGCCGTGAATTCCAAGGGCATCGTCAGCGGGCCCGATATAATCTCCCGCGGATTCATCTACATGAGGGAATCCAGCGCCCTTCTGGGCGAGGCGAAGGAACTGGCAACAGAACTGATCACGACCCTCGTGAGGAGCGGAGCGGACATATCCACCATCAAGAGCGAAGTGAAGGCCGCCCTGGACGTGTTTTTGTATGACAGGACGCTGCGCCGGCCCATAGTGATGCCGATAATACTCAAATCCAATTAGGAGATAAAAACATGAACATCTATGACGCACTTAACCAGCTGACCACAGCCATCAAGGAGAGCGAGGAATACAAAAGATTCGCCGCCAGCGCCAAGGCCGTTGACGCCAATCCTGCGCTGAAGGAGATCATGAACGACTTCTTCGCCCTGCAGGTACAGCTTTCAGCCCTGCAGATGGTGGGACAGCAGCCGGATGAGGAACAGATAAATCACTTCAACGCCGTTTACGCTTCCCTGAGTGCTTACCCTGCGGCGACGGAATTCATCCAGTCCCAGATGTACTTTTCCAGGATCATGGAGGATGTCTCCAAGGAGCTGGCAAAGCTGGCGGATGTGGGAGCTGACTTCATGAAGATAGTTCCCGACTTCGAATAGGAACGAAAATATGGGGCTGTCTCAAAACGACTTTTCAGTCGACAATGAGGCATCCCCTCTTTTTTAGACCCGTCCAGACAATATTTCCTTCCATTATTCCGATAATTTCAGCGCATTCATCTGTATCGTTGAGCCACCGGCACAATCTGATTGCTCCCGGACATGAAATGTGATATTATTATCCCATAGGAACATACCGAAAGAAAGTATTCCGTTTCGGAGGATAAAAGTGAAAAGATACGCAATTATCGCGATACTGACCGCCCTGATCGTTGCCGCAAGTCCCTGCCCGGCCTTTGCGGAAAACTATCCCCAGGTCATAATCGGGGGAAGAGTCCTTCCGCAGGAGCCCTGCGTCTATGACTGCGCGACCAATATCATTGTGGACAACCTGGACCATGTGACATCGGACAGCTTTGCAGCCTATAACGGGGAAAATACACTCACGCTGCACAATTACTCCGGGCCTTTCATAGAGGCGCTGGACCAGGACCTTACGATCATCTGCGAAGGGGAAAACACCATCGGATCGGAGGACTATCCCGTCGAAGCAGGCATCTTTGTGAGTTCAAGGGACCTGTATATCATTAAAGACAAGGATGACACCAAAGATGCAACCCTGAAAATATATTTCACAAAAATGGGACTCAACACGGGGTACTACGGAAACATAACGATCGATGGATCACTGATCACTCTGAGACATTGCATGCCTTCCACCAGTTCCCTGGACATGTACTACATCTACTGCAAAGACCTGTCCCTGAAGGGGGGAAAGATAACCGCGGACAGCGATGCTGCGGTAAAGGTATACTGCAACGGAGACTACAGACAGTATGACGGAAGCGAGATGAGCATAAAATATACTACCGGCAGCCTCCGGGATTCCTTCGGCCTTGTGGTCTACTACGACATGATCATGGACGGCGGTGTCCTCAACATCACCTCCGACAACGGGGGAATAACGGCGGACCGCCTGTGCATGAACGGAGGCAAGATAAATATCACCGCGGTCAACGCCGGTCTCTCGATAGACAGAATCCTGGAGATGAACGGTGGAGATCTTACCATAGAAGGCGGCAGCGGTTCCTCCCTTTCCCCGCAGATTGGGATCGTTCTGAGAAGCGCCGAAGCCCTGTTCTGCGGAGGAAAGGTATCGATCCCGGGGAACAGCTTCACCGCAGCCATCTTTGACGACGGTTCTTCCGACATATCCTTCACGGGAGGGGAACACGACATCACGGGATCCGCTTCCGCGGTGTACATCATCGGAGAATTAAAGTTCGGCTTCACCGACGGATACGCTCATTTTTCCTCCTCTGAGGGTCCCGCCCTTGTAACCGGCCGGGGGATCACATTGGAAAACGGTGCGGCGTTCAGCGACGCTGCCATGAAGATCTTCGGTGTCATGGATCCCACTGCATCCCTGGTCCCCGCAGGGACCCAGGCCATGTGGTCCGTATACACCCAGGAACTGGATCCGGATATCACCATCGCCCGGGCAAAGGATCTTGCGGCAAGGGATGTGACCGTGCTCCCGGAACAGACCCCGGCGCCGCAGCCGCAGCCGGACAATCCCGTCACCGGTACCCGTGACAGATCGGCCGTATTATTCGTAGCCATGGTATGTCTCGCGGTGATATGGGCTTTATCGAAAAATAAAGTAAGGAACATAGTCTGACACGACAGTACGCTGCGTCCCGGAAAGGAACAATCCTTTCCGGGATATTTTTACGTTCAGAGCGAAAACTGCATTCTTTTTTCAATCCCTGCATGATATGATCCTCACTGTGGTAAAGCATGCTGAAAAAGATTCGGGAAACAGTGTGAAAAGGGCAGTTGCGGTCATCGCATGCAAAACCGCGGCTGCCCTTCTGCGCCTCTTCGGAAGAGGATAGTCCCTTCCGGGAAAGGTCGCCCTTCTGATACAACCCAATATTTTTTTACTCCGCGATCTCCAGGGCGATCCTTATCATATCGTCCAGGGTGGTCTGGCGCTCATCCGCCGTCATGTCCGCCTGGTCCAGCACGAAATGGTCGGAGACCGTCAGGATCGACAGCGCCTTTTTTCCTAGATACGCCGCGGTGCAGAAGAGCCCGGCGCTTTCCATCTCCACTCCCAGGATGCCCATGGCAGCCCACTTTTTCCATGCTTCGCCGTCCGGTGTATAGAAGGGGTCCGAAGAAAGGATGTTTCCGACGGAGGCTTTGAGGCCCATTTCCTTAGCGGCGGAGGCGGCCTTTGTGAGAAGTCCGAAATCCGAGATGGGAGCGTATGTCCCCGGCAGGCCGTAATTGGATGTCCATGCGCTGTTAGTGCAGGCGGCCTGGGCCAGGATCAGTCC
Organism: uncultured Eubacteriales bacterium; assembly: GCA_902796565.1. Classification (GTDB taxonomy): domain Bacteria; phylum Bacillota; class Clostridia; order Eubacteriales; family Anaerofustaceae; genus RUG14186. The sequence continues at coordinate 3,470 of CADBPP010000001.1, forward strand.
TCCCACCGGCACGTCCTTTGAATATCCTCCGCAGGTGCCCACCCTTATGATGTTCTCAACGCCGTAGAAGCTGTACAGCTCATGGGCGTACAGGCTGATGGAGGGTATCCCCATCCCGGAACCCATGGTGGATACCTTTTTCCCCTTATAGTATCCGGTAAATCCCAGCATGCCCCTGACGTCGTTTACCAGCACCGCGTCTTCAAGATAATTCTCTGCTATGAATTTTGCCCTGAGGGGATCCCCGGGCATAAGTACGGTCTTCGCGAAATCACCGTTTTGTGCTCTGTTGTGAGGTGTCGACATAATTGTTCCTCCTGTCTTTACTGAGTCGATTATACCATATCTGAGGGGCTGAGCTCATCCATTTCCAATAAGAGAAACACACAGACAACAATATAATGACTTGAATGTCCGAATGTGGTATAATGATTTGCAGAAATCTGAAAGGAGACTCTCATGAATTACGAAGAATCACTGGAATTCATAGAATCCACATACAAGTTCGGGGAAAAGATAGGCCTTGAGAACATCACGCTGCTTCTGAAGGAACTGGGCGATCCCCACAAGAAACTCAAATACGTGCATGTCGCGGGCACCAACGGAAAGGGCAGCACCTGCACCATGCTTTCAAAGGTCCTTCTGGAATCGGGCTATAAGGTGGGTCTTTACACCTCCCCCTATCTGGAGAGGTTCAACGAAAGGATCCAGGTCAACAACGTGCCCATTCCCGATGACGATCTGGCAAAGGTCACCACGGAAGTGGCGGAGACCATCGACAGGGTGTTCACAAAGGGAATGCAGTACCCCTCCGAGTTCGAGGTCATAACAGCCATCGCCTTCAAGTACTACGCCGACATCAAATGCGACATCGTCGTCCTTGAAGTTGGCATGGGCGGAAGATGCGACGCCACCAACGTCATCGAGACCAACGAAGCCGCGGTCATCTGCTCCCTGAGCTTTGACCACCAGCAGTACCTCGGAGACACCATCGAGCAGATCGCCTTCGAGAAGTGCGGCATCATCAAGGAGAACGACGACGTGTCCTTCTATGCCCTCAATCCCGAATCCACCCGCCAGGTGGCCCTGGACAAGGCAGCCACCAACGGCAGCCGCATCCACTTCTGCGATCCCGACGACATCGAGATGGTTTCCACCGGCATCGACGGACAGGTCCTCCGCTACAAGAGGGCAGATTCCGTACTGGGCCTTACCGAATTCAATCTCGCCCTTCTCGGAAAGCATCAGATGTACAACTGCCTGAACGTGCTCACAGCCCTGGAGATCCTCAAGAAGAAGGGCTGGAACATCACTCCCCAGTCCATCATGAAGGGCCTGGATACGGTGAAGTTCACGGGACGCTTCGAGATCCTTCACAAGAACCCCGTCATAGTGATAGACGGAGGTCACAACATCGAAGGCATCACATCCTTCACCACCAACGTGAAGCTGTACTTCGGAGATCAGAAGGTGAACCTCTTCTACGGCATGCTCCGGGACAAGCAGGTGGATGAATCCCTGGATCTTCTCACCTCCATCGCGAAGAAGATCTACACCCTTACTCCCCAGGAGGAAGCGAGAGCCGTTCCCGCCCCCGAGATGGCAAAGCACATCAGGGAAAAGTACGGCATCGAGGCCACGCCTCTCGAGAGCTTCTCCGAGATCGACAAGTACATAGACTTCTCCGCGAAGGATGAGATCTACGCCTTCACCGGAAGCCTCTACATGATCGGAGCAGCGAGGACCGAGCTCACCGAGCTGATCAACAGAAACAAGTAATGTCATCCCCGGGCGGCTTTGCCGCCCGGTCTTCTCTTAGAAAACGATTAAACTTCAATTTAATCCCTATTAATATGTATCCCCTCCCCATCGGGGGTGCTATAATCGCATCAGATAGATAAACTAATTCATACGGAGGTTTCATATACTATGTCTGAAGAAAACAAGGATTTCGATATCACCGAAGAACTCAACAAGGTGAC
>CADBPP010000002.1 GCA_902796565.1 uncultured Eubacteriales bacterium
GCTCACCTGTATGGTGCCGCATGCCACGGCGGTCCTTTCGGTCTCGTCCTTGCCGCCCACGTCCACCATGACGGCGCTGCCGTTTTCGTCAAAATGTGTGAATCCGTCTGCCATAATTTTCACGCTCCCCAGAATTCAAGAAAATCGCGGGAATCCCCGCCCGCTTCACCGGCGAGGAAGGCGCCAGTCCCCACGGGGCCGATGGCCTTTCCCCTGCTCAGGAAGATAACTTCGTCGGCGATCCTTTCCGCCTGCTTCATGGAATGGGTCACCATCATGACGGTGCATCCATTTTCCCGGCGGTAAGCCTCTATCAGCTCCTCAGCGGTCAGGGCTCCCTGGGGATCCATGGCCGATGTGGGTTCATCCAGGAGGATCAGCGCGTATCTTCTCATAAGGAGCCTCATGAGAGCCATCTTCTGCCTCTCTCCTCCCGAGAGCCTGTCGGCCCTGGTCCCGGAAAGCTTTTCCATCCCGAAGGACGCGATCAGCCCCTTTGCCCTCAGAAGGTTCTCCACCGTCCGTGGAAGGCCCACCAGAAGATTCTTTAAAAGGCTCATCTTGAAGGGATAGCTGTTCTGGGGCATGTACCCCACAGCAGCGCCGCCCGTATCGATGAGCCCGCTTCCTTCGTCAGGCTCCGCGGTCCCTGCGATGCACCGCAGGAGAGTCGACTTGCCGCTGCCGTTGGCTCCCACCACAGCGTAGATCCTTCCCTCCTTCAGTTCGATGGGCCCCGTATCCAGCACTGTGCGGGACTGATAGCTTTTTTTGATGTTCTCTATCCTCATCTGTCCACCACCGTCTGTATGATATAGACCGTGACGTTGAGAACCAGCGCCATCATAAGAAGTATGATGCCCAGGGCAAGGCCCAGGGTCACGTTGCCCATGTTCGTGTACATCATGATCGCCGTGGTCATGACGTTCGTCTTGAAGGCTATGGCTCCTCCCACCATGGATACCGCGCCCACCTCCGCTATGGCTCTGGAAAAGCCGAAGAGATACGTGGAAACGATCTGGTAGCGGCATTCGTTCAATGTGAGCAGGAACCTCCTTGCGGGACTAAGCCCCAGCCCCTTTGCGGTCTCATCTATATCATCCGTACGCCCGTTGAGGTATGTCTCAGTATTGCCCGTTATCATGGGCGTTATCAGCATCACCTGGGCGATCACCATTCCCTTTACGGTATACAGGAGCCTCAGGTGCCTGAGGGGCCCCACACCGGAAAACAGGATGTAACAGATCAGGCCGCAAACCACCGGGGGAAGGCCCATAAGGGTCCTGTTGATCACTATCAGGATCCTTCTTAAAGCTCCCTTTCCCCTCGACAACAAAGCTCCCAGCGGCACCCCCAAAAGGAGTGCCGCCATGGAGCTCGCTATGCTCATTCTCAGAGTTACCGATATTATATTTTTCAGCTGCCCGCTGCCGGACAGTATAAGTTCAATAGCCTGAAGAAGAGCTGTTTTCATTTGTTACTCGATGACTCCGCCGTTCGCTCTGAAGGTAAGGAACGTGGCCTTGTCGGAAAGGATGTAGGCACCCTGCTCGTTGGCCATGGTTAGGCATACGCCCATTCCGGCGTTGGAGTACTGGTACCATTCATACTGCTCGACGCTCTCGGCCTCGGCGGTGATGCCCAGCTCGGGATCCCACAGGGAGACTTCCTTCGTATGGGTGCCGCTCTTGTCGCCGCGGGAGATGAATGTGAATCCTCCGTCGCTGATGAGCTTGAAGGCGTCCTTGACGGTGGGGGCTTGTGCTACCTTCGCGGGATCGTCCTTCGGTCCGATGAGCACGAAATAGTTGTACATGAAGTTGAGTCTTTCCGTCTCATATCCTTCCAGGACATAGGCGAATCCCTCGGAAACGAAGGTCTCCTCCTGGCTCTTCGAGTGCACCAGGATCAGGTCGGCGTTGCCGTATCTCGCGTTGTTCAGAGCCTTGCCGGTGCCCGCGGAAACGATCTCCAGCTCATAGCCGTACTTCTCCTCGAAGACGGGCTTGAGGTATCCCAGAAGTCCGCTGTCGTTGACGGATGTGGTGGTGGAGATGCGGATCAGCTTCGTCTCTTCGGTGGCCTGGGGGATCTCGGCGGCAGAACGGGGCGCGTCGTCCTTAAGGTAGAACAGATACTCGCCGTACTCCTCGAATCCGTAATTTTTGATGAGATCGAATCCCTCGTCGCTGAGCATCCAGTCTATGAATGCCTTGGCTCCCACGGTATTGATCTTCACGTCGGTAACGGCGTTGCCGTCAGCGTCCACGAAGGGAGCGTCGGGATTCACCGCCAGCAGTGAATAGTTGTTGATCATGCTGTCGTCCTGCTCGTAAAGGATGGTGATGGCGAGCTTGTCGTCCTCTTCCTTCTTTTCGTCCTTGCCGCATCCCGCGAAAGCGAAGATCAGCATCAGGGCGATCAGTAATGATACGATGCGTTTTGCTGTTTTCATTGTCTTCTCCTCTGTAAAATAATTTTATAACAATGTGATTCAATATTATCGCACATAAAACGGTTTGTCAATCTAATTGCCATCTTCCGCAGATATGATACGGATCTCATCCCCGATGCGAACGGAGCCTTCCTCCTTCACCTGAGCGAAGGCGCAGCCTCCCGCCAGGGCGCAGGGCTTTTGCTCAAGGGAGCATTCCGGAAAGCATCTCTTGCCCACGGTGCATATCTCGAATACCGCTTCTCCGGCCTGAAGGCGCGTCCCCGGGGAAAGCTCCCCGTAGTCCACTCCCTGTGTGACCAGGTCCGCCATGAAC
>CADBPP010000003.1 GCA_902796565.1 uncultured Eubacteriales bacterium
CGGTCACGCTCAACGCCGTGCTGCCTTCGGACAGGATGAGCGGTCCATCGGACAGGCCCCTGAGGATGATGATACTGCTTCACGGAGCGCTGGGAAACTACAGCGACTGGGTGACCAACACACGTATCCAGATCCTTGCGGAGGAAAAGGGCATCTGCGTGATCATGCCCTCCGGCGAGAATTCATTTTACCTGGACAATCCCCTTTCCTCGAACTTCTTCGGCACATATGTCGGGGAGGAGCTGCCCGAAATGATGAGAAGGATGTTCAGGCTGTCGGACAGGAGGGAGGACTGCTTCATCAGCGGCCTTTCCATGGGAGGCTTCGGGGCTCTGAGGCTGGCTCTCAAATACCACGAGACCTTCGGCGCAGCGGCGCCCCTTTCCGGAGCGTACGTGCTGCACGAGCCCGATCCCGCAAACGAGGACGAGGAAGTCGGGAAGATGGGCTTTGAGACAAGCTGTTTCGGCTCCATGAGGCAGGGATGGGAATCAGCCGAGAACAACCCCCTGAACCTTGCCCGGACACTGATGGACAGGGCAAAAGCCGACACGTCGGTGCATGTCCCGAGGCTCTACATGGCCTGCGGCACGGAGGATCCCCTGTACGGGCCGAACTGCGCCGTCAGGGACGAGCTTCTCTGCCTGGGATATGACGTGAGCTGGGAGCAGGGCCCCGGCAGACATGAGTGGGATTTCTGGGACCGTTTCATAGAAAGGGTCCTGGAGTGGCTGTAGGAGGATGGATTTGAAAAAAATGATCTGCATATTTGCCGCCTTCATGGCGGTGCTGACGGTGCTGTCCGGCTGCGCCCGGAATGATGCGGGCAGCGGAAAAGACGAGCATGGCCCGCAGGAAGTGCCTGTATACCCCCTTCCCGTGAACGTTACCGGAAGGTACGAGGAGGATGAGGAGCACATGCTCCCCAATTACACGTACGCCCTCACGGGAGTCCATGAAGTGGACGGCAGGCAGGGCATTGCCTGGTATGACGGCATGTATTACGTTAGCGGGAGCACCACACTGTCTGTCTACGACGGGGAATGGAACCTTCTTAAGGTGAATACGGATCCCTTTGAGGGTATGGAGACCGCCGCGAACCACATTGGAGACATCGATGTCTATGACGGTGAGATCTATGCCGGCGTGGAATACTTCATGGACGGGGAGGCGGATGACCTGCAGATAGCGGTGTACGACGCCGATACGCTGGAGGTGATCAGGACCTTCCCGGTGGATCCCGAAAGCGGCCAGACCGAGGTGTCCGGCATCACGGTGGATCCCGATTCCCGCAGCGTGTGGATGTGCTCTTGGGAGGACGGGGAGAGCGGCAGATACCTGTACCGCTACAGCCTGGAGGACGGAAGCTATCTCGGAAAGTATCATCTGCAGGCTCCTCCCCAGTGGATCCAGGGCATCGTATATTATGACGGGTGGATATACATAACCTCCGACGACGGCACTGCGGACCTGGGGGAAGCGGACCATATTTACCGCTGCAGGGTCGATCTCGGCTCCACCTCATTTATCGTGACGCTGGAGAGGACCCTGGACGACGTCATCCTCCAGGGAGAGATCGAGGGCATAAGCGTGGACCGTGACGGCGGATACATGCTCATAAGCTACAACCGCGGTTCCAGGATAGTCCTCGGGATGGTCATGGGACTGTATGAAGGATATGAGAGGGAGATCCACGAGGTCTTCGTCTACGAGATGCGTCCCGCAATCAGATAGGGACCGGGGAGGGAGAAACTCCTCCCTGTAAAGAAAGGATCATTATGCAGGCAAAGTACATAAACACAGGAGGGATACAGTTCATCCGTCAGATGGAAGGGAGCGGATGCTGGTACTGGGGAACGGACGTGACGGACGGGGATATGTACGAGGCACAGGAGCTGTATGAGATGGGTCACGAAAAAAACAGCAGCCGCCTGGTGCTGGTGAAGTACCCTGAGGGGACCGTGTATGAGCCCGTGGCCCGGAGGGACGGTCTCTACTTCGGTGTCCCGGTTTTCTCGGACGGGAAGGTGAACATCCTTGCCGTGGATTTCCCTCAGAAAAAGATAATGCTTTTACAGGCCGGAGAAGACATGAAGGATGTTTCCGAAGAGGCTTCTCTCAGCCTCTGTGCTGTGCCGGACTGCTATAACCTCAGGCTTATAACGTCGCCTCTGAGCATCATAAGGCAGGGCAGCGAGAACCTTTTTCAGATCATCTGGCCCAGGAAGGCAGAGTTCTATATCGATCCCGCGGAATCGATAGACCACAGGGAGGGGAGCGAACTCATTTTCTCAAAATGGTATGAGGATCCCGATTACCGGGAAGAGACGGTCATACGAAGCTATCCCTCCGGTGAGATAACAAAACGAATCCGCGGAAGCGTCTATGCCATGAAGGACGGCACGAGCTGGATCGTGGACTGAGGAGGACAGTATATGCACATAGGATGCCATCTTTCCGTATCGAAGGGATACCTTGCCATGGGCCGGGAGGCTCTGCGCATAGGGGCCGATACCTTCAGCTTCTTTACGAGGAACCCGAGGGGAGGGGGAGCGAAGGCTTTCGACAGGGAGGACATCGCCGCCCTGGCTGAACTGCTTGAAAAGGAGGATTTCGCTCCGCTGGTGGCCCATGCCCCCTATACCTACAATCTGTGTTCCGATAAGGAGGCAAACCGGGACTTCGCCGAGAGATCCATGAAGGAGGACCTGGAAAGGCTGGAGGATCTTCGCGGCAACTATTACAACTTCCATCCCGGAAACCATATGAAGCAGGGCTCCGAAGTGGCGGTCAGGATCATATCCGACTCCCTGAACCGTATCATGTGGCCCGGCATGGGGACCGTCGTCCTTCTGGAGACCATGGCGGGAAAGGGGACCGAAGTCGGAAGGAGCTTTGAGGAGCTGGCCTCGATAATAGAAAAAGTCTCCCTTAAGGAAAACATCGGGGTGTGTCTCGATACCTGCCACGTCTATGATGCCGGATACGATATCGTGCTCGACCTTCAGGGAGTGCTCCGGGAGTTCGACCGTATCATCGGACTCAGCTATCTTAAGGCAGTGCATCTCAACGACAGCAAGAATCCCTTCGCATCCCACAGGGACCGTCACGAAAAGATCGGGCAGGGATACCTGGGGAAGGACTGCTTCACAGAGGTGATAAACTGCCCGTCCCTGAGGGATCTGCCCTTTATCCTGGAGACTCCCCAGGAGGACAACGACGGTTACCGCGATGAGATAGCCATGCTGAGGGCCATGTCGGAAAAGTGATGCGCTTTACCCGGTCCCGGGGATGCTGTGTCCTTGACTGATCCGGGTCGTTTTGTGTATAATTAAAGGTACTATCAGAATCAATACGGCACAAAAGGAGCGTACAAAATGAAAAGACATAAGTTTTACGCCTGGGCGACAGTGATCTTCTTCGGCCTTACCATGATCAGCGGTATCAAAAAGAGATGATCCGCCGGAGGTGAACGGAAATGCTTGAAACAGGTTCAAAGGCGCCGGATTTTTCACTGCCCGATCAGAACGGACAGATGCACAGCCTGTCGGAATACGCCGGACAGAAGGTGATCCTCTATTTCTATCCGAAGGACATGACCTCAGGCTGCACGAAACAGGCCTGCGGTTTCGCCGAACTGTATCCGCAGTTCAGGGAAAAGGGAGCAGTGGTGCTGGGGGTGAGCCGCGACAGCGTCGCTTCCCACAAGAAGTTCGAGGAGAAGTACGGCCTGCCCTTTACCCTTCTTTCCGATCCTGAGCTTACGGTGATTAAGGCCTACGGCGTATGGCAGGAAAAGAAGAACTACGGCAAGACCACCATGGGAGTGGTGAGGACCACATACCTGATCGATGAAAAGGGTATGATCGAAAAGAGCTTCGGCAAGGTCAGGGCAGCGGACAATCC
>CADBPP010000004.1 GCA_902796565.1 uncultured Eubacteriales bacterium
CCCGAAAAGGAGATCGTCCTTCTGGGCCTGAGCCAGGGAGGCTTCGTGTCCGCCCTGACCGCGGCCGCCCGAGGCGACATCTCATCTCTTGTACTTGTCTATCCTGCTTTCTGCATCCCCGATGACGCGTCCCGGGGAGACATGCTCCTTTTTCGTTTCGATCCCCAAAACGTTCCCGAGATCATCGGAGAGGTCCCTATGAGGATCGGCAGGGAATACGCCCTCTCGATGCAGGGCTTCGACTGGGAGGGCGCGATAGCCCCCTACCGGGGAAGGGTGCTTCTTGTCCATGGCACCGCGGACGATATCGTCAGCATCGATTATTCCAGGAGAGCGAAGAAGCTTTACCGTGACGCCGTTCTCATCGAGCTGCCCGGGGCGTCCCACGGCTTTTCGGGGAAGGATCTGGCGAAGGCACTGGAGGATATAAAGGAGTTCCTGAGGGGCTGAAATCGTCGGGACGGGATAAATTTATACCGTTCTTTTATTGACAAGCAATCAGTATTTTTATATAATGATTAAGCCTTTTGACGGCAAAGGTCGCTTAGCTCAGCTGGGAGAGCACCTGCCTTACAAGCAGGGGGTCACAGGTTCGAGCCCTGTAGCGACCACCATGATCAAGATGGCCCGGTAGTTCAGTTGGTTAGAATGCCAGCCTGTCACGCTGGAGGTCACGGGTTCGAGCCCCGTCCGGGTCGCCATTTACGCCTAGGTAGCTCAGCTGGTAGAGCAATGGACTGAAAATCCATGTGTCGCTGGTTCGACTCCGGCCCTAGGCACCATCTCCGAGCGAAAGTGGCTCAGTGGTAGAGCATCGCCTTGCCAAGGCGAGGGTCGCGGGTTCAAATCCCGTCTTTCGCTCCATTTTTTTAAGCTTTGAAGGCGGCATGGCCAAGAGGTAAGGCAAAGGTCTGCAACACCTATATCCCCAGTTCGAGTCTGGGTGTCGCCTCCATTTTGTGCCGAAGTGGCGGAACAGGCAGACGCACAGGACTTAAAATCCTGCGGTTGAATAAACCGTACCGGTTCGATCCCGGTCTTCGGCACCATTCATGCGTCAGATGTCTGATGTTCTTTTTTTTTATAATCGGTCCGGAGGATTTTTTATGTCTCATAACGATCAGGGCAACAGAATGGGCACCATGTCGGAGGGGAAACTTCTCGTTTCCATGTCCCTCCCGATGATGGCGTCCTTTTTCATTCAGGCTTTATACAACATAGTTGATTCCATGTTCGTGGCGAGGATCTCGGAGAATGCCCTGACGGCGGTATCCCTGGCCTTTCCGATGCAGCAGATCATGGGCTCCATCACCGTGGGCGTGGGCGTGGGCATCAGTGCCCTGGTGCCCCGCTACAGGGGGATAGGCCGCAGGGATACGGCGGACAGGGTGATACACACCGGCATGTTCATAGGACTGGTTCTTTGCAGCGTGTTCTTCCTTCTTGGGATCTTCGCTGTGGGGCCCTTCTACCGCATGCAGACGGATGTGGAGGAGATCGTCACGGGAGGCATCACATATCTGAGGATAGTGTGGATGCTGGGGATCGGAAGCTTCTTCGGACAGTACTTCGAAAGGCTCCTTACATCCAGCGGACGGGCTTCCCTGGCCATGACCTCCATGACCTGCGGTGCGGTCTTCAACATGATCTTCGATCCCATCCTGATCTTCGGCCTGGGGCCTTTCCCCAGGATGGGGATAGCGGGTGCCGCTGTCGCCACGGTGGCGGGACAGATCCTGGCAGCGTGCGTGGGCCTTATCCTCAATCTTAAAAAGAACGACTGGGCCGACCTGAAACTGAAAAGCGTGTTCTCTCCCAGCATGAGCCTGGCGGGGGACATAGTTAAGATAGGCTTTCCTTCCATGGTGACCATGGGCCTTGCTTCCCTGAGTTCGTTCCTTATAAACCAGGTGCTGCTGGCCTATTCCACCACCGCTACGGCGGTGTACGGCATCTGGCAGAAGCTGCTGCAGTTCTCCTGCATGCCGGCCTACGGCCTCAACAACGCCATGGTCCCCATTCTCTCATACAATTTCGGCACCGGAGCCCACGACCGGGTGAGAAAGATACTGCGCTATGCCCTCATCTCCATAGTGGTCTACATGGGTATTCTGAGCGTAATCTTCGAAGCGTTCCCGCAGACGGTCCTGAGGCTCTTCTCCGCATCCGAAAACATGATGTCCATCGGCGTGAGGGCTCTGAGGATCACCGTGAGCTCCCTGGTGTTCTCCGGTCTCAACGTGGTCCTGGGAAGCTGCATGCAGGCCCTGAACCACTCCAGGGACGCCCTGATACTGAACATTTTAAAGAGCTTCGTGCTTCTGGCGGGAAGCTTCTGGATCCTCTCCGCCGTCTTCGGGGAACTGGGGATGCTCTGGTTCGCACTGCCCCTGGCGGAAGGTCTTTCCCTGGCAGTGGCCCTGTACTTCTACAGAAGGATGGTCGCGGGGCTTAAGCTTTAGCGATATAAAATGACCCGACGGGCCGCGGTATCATCGAACCGCGGCCCGTTTTATGCTATAATCGTTAAAAGGATAAAGGTATAACATATGAACAGAAAACTCGACATGACCACCGG
>CADBPP010000005.1 GCA_902796565.1 uncultured Eubacteriales bacterium
GAAAAGGGAAGCCTGACAGGCATCTTTTCTTACCCTTGTTCCCAGATTTCCTGCTGGTATTCCTCCTCTTCCCCTTCTTCCATATCCGCCTCGGCTTCAGGCGGGAGACCTTTCCTGCCGGAATACAGTTTTGCCCAGCTCAGTCCCTTCTTCGCCTTGCGGTTATAGGCTATCATCATCGCCTCTGCATAACCCATCGCCCCCGCCTTGCGTTCCTTCGCCAGGCGGGATATCTCACGGGAGGAGTATGCGCCTACCTTCTCCTTGAAGACATCATCCCGGAGCGTGTCCCCGAAAGCAGCGATCAGTATCGCTATCCCCTTCAGGATGCCAGAGGACAATGAGCCTGCCTCCCCTTCCCACGCCCCGACGCAAAGCCGTATCGTACGGTCCAGGACATGGAACCCGTATTTTTCGTAAATGCATTCCAATGACGATACCGCACAGATCATTCCCGGTGCCTTGGTCTTGGATATCGTCAGGTCATAGGATTCCACCAATGATTTAATGGCCATCTGGGTCTCGTTCTCGGCCTCGATGTTGGCCATGAATATCTCATACGGGGCAAGGCCTTTGATGAACCTCTGCTGGTTCGCAAATACATCCGCCTCGACCTTGTAATCCATGTCATCATAGACCATGCACCATACCGGGGTTTCGCGGGAACCTGATACAAGCGCCACGATCTCTATCGTATGCTGGCCGTTGAAAACATAATTTATCCCGTTGCGGCGGCTGACCTTGACCGGATTGATCTGGTAGAGGTCAAAGTTTTCCGCCGTTTTTTTGATGTGCTGCACGGACAGGCTTCTCTGGTAGTCCTGGTTGGATACCAGCCTTTTGATCGGGATCAGCTCAAAATGGACGTCCGGCACATATTCGTCATACTCTTTCATAGGGATCCCCCCTTAATGCGTAAAGCATCTTGTCTACAGTCGATTTCAGGCCGATGAGTTCCTTCTTCAGACGGTCTCTTGCATCCGGCGAGATCTCTTCCATGTTTGACGCTCCCCTGACGCGGATGATGCTGCTGATCCAGGACGGTATGGTGAGGGAAAGGGTGACTATCTCCGCATCCGGGTCATAGACGGGCATATCCTTTATCGATACGGCCGGTACTGTTCCGCTGCAGTCCTCTTTTTCACCGATACGGCCTTTGGCAGGTCCCTCTCCCGCTTCCCTATGTTCCGTCAATAATCTCCGGCACTCAATGCCGGCGATATCAGAGGGAAGTGAAGCCAGCCTGTAAATCTTCTCAAAGGACAGTCTCAGCCTTCCTGTAAGATGCCCGTCCACAAGTTCCGGGGAAAACGTCCGCATCATCTCCAGCGCCAGCGTATAGGATTCATATTTCCTGACGGTCATATATGCAAGGGAATATTCCGCCCCGATCCGTTCCCTGACATGCGTGCGGGAAACGTTATGTTTCGCCAGTTTCATGACGGGGCATTCCTGCCCTCCCGCATCATCCTCCAGCTTCTGCATCTGAACGACCCCTATCGTCCTTTCCGCAAGGCTTCTTTTCCCAATCAGGTATTTTCTCATCTCCTCTGTCAGCGACTTGCGGTGGAGCTGATTCTTGCAGACCCATGCGACCGCTTCCTGATAGCTGTCCAGGGAAATGCTCACCAGACAGAATGGGATATTCTTCTTGTGGCAGTATTCGTAATACTCATGGTCCACAAGGATCGTCCTTCCCCAGACTTTGACGCCCTTTTCGCCCCCGTGCCTCCTGATCTCTTCCTCCATCCCGCTGAACTCGACCAGATCCAACGGGGCCACCAGGCGTTTCAGCCCCGGGTCCGTCTCCAGCTGGTACAACTGCTGTTCCATGGACAGCCCTCCTATTCAATGACCCGGCAGAACGAATCTGCCATGGAAAAGACCGCCATATTTTCGCCTGCTATGATCTCCCCCTCCATCCTGTAACTTTTCCTGCCGTCCCAGTCCGGGCACAGTTTGCGGAATGCCGACATCAAAGATTTGCTGTACAGCTCGCATTCCTTTTTCACGGTGCTTTTGCGGACGCGGTGCGCCCTTTTTTCGTCCTGCATGCTGCACTTGATCCCAAGGGTATGTTCCCCGGGATTGATGATGAGCATGACGAAGCCGGGATCTCCCAGTGCATGCAGTGTTTTCTGGTGGATGCGTATCCTGTTCTTTTTCATGTCGACCACTATGGACGGTCTGAATACTTCTGTACTATTTTCCATTATCCGTTTCCCCCGTGTTTTTCTCTTCAGAGGTATTATCCGCCGTTTTCTTATTGTCCCGGATGCCGAACACTGTATAGCCGTTGAAGATATTGACCTGCAGGAGCTTGCGGTGCTCCTCCACCGGAAGGCCGAACTGGTTCTCCCATTCGGCCGGAAACACAGGTTTTCTTGCAGTCTGGGTTTTTTCTCCTTCTTTGACCTTCCTCAGATATATCTCCGTAGCTGTCAGGTCGAACACAACCAACTTCTCCTCCCCGCTCCGGATCACTTTCCCCAGAAGCTTGTATCTGTAGTCCGCGTTCCATGACATCAGGTTTATGATCTTTGCGAAAAATACACGGCATGTGATCTGTTTGGGCCTCCTGACATTGTTTTTTGTAGTGCACCACAGAAATGCGTCCTTTTCATCCTCACCGGCAGGACGGATCACCAGCTTCTTCTCCTCGGAATTTACCAGGATCTGCACATAACTGACATCCTGCATCCGTTTCAGGCAGCCTGTGTTGACATACACCTTGTTCTTGTTGAAACAGAGGGAAGGCTCATACATATGGGCGAAGAACTCGCCCCGCACCACCTGGTATCCCTTGTAACTGAAGGAATCGTCCTGTATTATCTCGTCTTCCGCATAGGGTTTTTCCCTTTCGCCTTCACCCGGCAGTTTTCTTGTGCCGGACGACCCGTCCACAACTGTTCTTTTATGCTCCGTTTCCGGTACTGCCTGCTCCATCCGTCTTCCTCCCCCGTTTTTTCTCCTCGATGATCCTGCTTATCCCCTGCGCCAGTTCATCCGGCGGGGTAACGTTCAGCTCCGTAGCGGGAAAGGGCTGCGCCTTTTCCGTTATCTGCCACGCCCCGTCGATATCGATGGTGGACAGTTCCCTGGCCTGGGCATGGCGGTAGTAGTTGCTCCCGAAGTTGTCCGCCCAGGCGGAAGGATATGCCTTTATGGAACTGCGTGTGCTTGGAACGACCGGTTCCACGTCCTTGTCCAGCAGGCTTTTCCCCTCACCGGAGGAAGCGGCCAGAAGCATGTCGCGGGGCATGAACACCTCCGTCTCCTTCATGTCGAACAGGATGACGCTCTCCATGTTCTTCTGCCTCCGCACCCCCTGGACGCGGTAGCGGTATTCCGCCTCCCAGCCGAACAGGGAATATATCGTCCTGAGGAAAGCCACACCCGTGATGATCCTCGGGTCGCATCCCCCTTTTTCATTCGGTTTTCCCCAGCGTATCGCATTGCGGTCATCCTTTGAGGCCTGCCTGACGGCCACAAGGTGTTCGCCCGGATGCACCAGCATTTCAATGAACTGGGCATTGTCCAGCTTCTGCAGGCAGGCCTTGCTGAATTTCACGGACTTCATGGAAAAGGTGACGCAGGTCTTCTCGATGCTGTCAAAGAACTGCGACCTGGCTATCTCAAACCCGCGCAGGTCGAAATCACCGGATCTCGCCTCGATTTGTCTCGGTTCCTGAGGACAGCCTTCGTCATCACTATAGACGCTTTCGGAGGCGACCTCGTAATCCACGTCCCGGAACCCCGCCCAGCGGGGATTGACGGAGACGAACCCTTTGAGAGCGCCCTCACGGATGACCTGCAGTTCCGGA
>CADBPP010000006.1 GCA_902796565.1 uncultured Eubacteriales bacterium
CCTTATCTAAGATTCAGTGTGAACGCAAAAGCCGTTCCGAATTGATTATACCATATATGTTCGAAAAAAGCATATATATGTTTGCATGTTTTTAAAAATGAGAATCGCATTCATCCCGCCGCTTGCAGAAGCGGGGGTCTTCTGCGATGATTATGATAAAACAAAGGAAAAGAATGCACAAGGAGGCAAAGCATGTACTACAACAGATTCAATGATGAGATCAGCCTGTCCGCCCTGGGGCTCGGCACCATGAGGCTTCCCACCAACACGGCCCCTTCCGACATAGACAGATCAAAGGCCGCGGAGATCATCGAGTACGCCTATGAGCACGGCGTGAACTATTTCGACACCGCTTACCGCTACCATGACGGGGAAGCGGAGAAGTTCGCGGGAGAGATCCTCAGCCGCTATCCGAGGGAGAGCTACTACCTGGCCAGCAAGATGCCGGGACACCAGATGAAATATGAGAACGGGAAGCTGGGATTTTCAGGATATCTCAGCCGCCTGGAAGTAAAGAGCATACCGGAACTTTTCGAGGAACAGCTGGAGAAGTGCCGCACGCCCTACTTTGATTTTTACCTTCTGCACAACGTCAACGAATCCTCCATCGATTTCTACACCAATGAGGAACTGGGAGTGGTCCGTTATCTCATGGAGCAGAAGGAGAAGGGAAGGATCAGGCATCTCGGCTTCTCTTCCCACGGCAAGCCGGAGACCATAAGGAGGATGCTGGACACCTACGGCTGCTTCGAGTTCGTCCAGATCCAGCTGAATTATCTGGACTGGACCCTGCAGGACGCGAAGACGAAGTATGAGCTTCTTTCATCCAGGGGCATCCCCGTGGTGGTGATGGAATCCGCCAGGGGAGGCGCTCTCACAAGGCTGCCTGAGACGGCCCAGAACATCCTCAGGGAGATGCGCCCCGGCATGAGCATCGCTTCCTGGGCCTTCAGGTTCCTGCAGTCCCTTCCCGGGGTGATGGTGGCCCTGAGCGGCATGAGCGACATGAACGCTCTCCGTGACAACCTTCAGACCTTCGACGAGAGAGATCCCCTCAGCGAGGAGGAGATGAAGGTGCTCCTGGAGAAGGTGGTCCCCTCCATGGCGGACATCATCCCCTGCACCGCGTGCCGCTACTGCTGCGACGTATGTACCCGGGAGCTTTCGATACCGGATCTCATAAGCCTTTACAGCGAGGCCTCGTTTGCCGGCACGAAGGGAGGCACCGTGGGCATGAGCCTTAGAAACATCCCCGAGGACAAGCTGCCCACCGCCTGCGTCGGATGCGGCGAGTGTAAAAAGGTATGCCCCCAGGGCATCGATATCCCGTCCATTATGGAGAAATTCTCGGCCATGCTGGGATGACGGACCTTAGAGAGAGAACAGGGACTTTCGCGGGCGGGGAGAGGAAGACTCCCCGCCCAATTTTTGAGTGCTGTTTTATTGACAAATCCTTATCCATCTGCTAAGATAGCAGTTGTTGGCGAGAGATACCGAAGCGGTCGTAACGGGGCGGTCTTGAAAACCGTTTGGGTGCAAGCCCACGTGGGTTCGAATCCCACTCTCTCGGCCATTTTTTTTAATTTTTCAATTTTTACGCATCCCATGCCCACTTAACATTTGAATTTTGTCCTCCCTGGGTGTATCCTAAAATCAGGAAAACATTTTCCCTCAGAAAAGGAGAATACAATGAACAGGATCATAACCATCAGCCGTGAATTCGGCAGCGGAGGAAGAGAGCTCGGAAGACTCATCGCCGCCAAGCTCGGATACGCATACTATGACAAGGAGATCGTTTCCCGGATCGCCGAACGCAGTGAAATGACCGAGACATATGTGCAGAACGTTCTCGAGCAGAAGCCTTTCCTGACTCTGCCGATACATGTCGGAGTGAGCCTGGAGCCCACGGCCGATCCTCTGCTCATGCAGAGCCAGGAGCTTTTCCAGCTGCAGTGCAGTATCCTCAAGGAAGTCGCGGAAAAATCCGACTGCGTCATCGTGGGGCGCTGCGCTGACTACATCCTCAGCGACAGCCATCCCTTCCGCATCTTCGTTTACGCCGAGATGGAGAGCAGGCTCAGGAGGTGCCGCGAGACGGAAGGCGTGGGTCAGGATCTTTCCGACCGGGAGCTCAGAAACCAGATCCTGGGAGTGGACCGCCAGAGAAGCGACTACTATGAGTTCTGCACCGGCAACAAGTGGAGCGACAGGCTGAATTACGATATCTGCGTCAATTCCACGAACATCCCGCTGGAGGAGCTGGCGGAATCCATCGCCATGGTGGTACACGCTTCGAAGAATTCCTGACGGGCAGGGGCGGTATGCCCCTTAGATACAGAAGATCATAAAATGAGCCTTTCCGGGCTCATTTTTGTTAAGAAGAACAGCGGGAAGAGGATCCCCGCAAAGAGGATAAAGATGAGCAGAAGAAGTGAGATACTGAATATATTCCATGACATCAAGGCAAACTGGAAGCAGCTGAAGGCAAAAGGAGACTCGATGCCGGTGGACTACTGCGAGAACGGCTGCAGCGAAGAGCAGCTCGAAAACGCATCCCGCAGGTTCGCGCCGGGGCTCAGGATGGAGGATATAGTGCTGTTTTTCGATACCAGCGTGTCAGGCAGCGGAAAGACCGGGATCATTTTCACCGAGACAGGCTTTTACTATTCCGATATCAATACCCTGAACAGGATCTCCCGCAGGCCCTCCGTCCCGATGCCCGTGGAGTACGATAAGCTTGAAGGAGTCGAATGGAACAGGGGAGAGCCGGAATTCTTCCTGCGTTTTAGAGGCGGGACCGTCCTGGCGGGGAGCGGTTCCATCCATACCAGGTTCATCGTCCTGATGCTCAACGGCATCATATCCTCCGGGACTGCCTGCTCCCCGGAGCCGGCTGACGGAGCCGCAAGCGGATACAGCACGGGCACAAACCTGGAGGACGCGCCTCAGACCCTGGTGAAGATAGCGGAGTCATCGGAGAAGCTTGCCGGGAGCGTCATCGGCGCGATGCAGGAAAAGCTGGAAGAAAACGAAAGATTCAGCCCACCGAAAAAGGAGAACGTATTTTCCCGCTTCAGCGCCGGGATAGAAAAAGCCGAAGAGTCTCTTCACGCGGCCTATGCCGGCCGGGTGCCGAAAGAGCGAAGAAGGATCATCATGAGGTGCTTTCTCATATTTGAGCTCATCCTTCTCGGTGCGACCCTTGTCCTCAGCGGAGACCCCGCGGGCCTTTTCGGAGATGTATACGGCTGCACCATGACCGGGGCACTGACGGACCTGTTCCTCTCCGCGGCCCGGAGGGATCTTTCCTCATTCATTGGCTACGGCAACTTTATGATGGCGGGACTGTCCTGTATCCTCATGTCCGTGATGGATCTGGAGCTGGAGGAACTCAGGATACGCCGTTTCGGATACTTCCTGCATACGCTTCTTTTCACGTACACCGGCGGCATCGCCCTTCTGTATGTGTGGATCGGCATGAAGGCCGCTTTCGGCTCCCTGCGGGGGATACCCGTTATCGGGACGGCGGCCCTTGCCGCGGCCGCCGTACTGAGTCTTGTGCTGATATACCTTGCACTGAAGGATCTGACCGCCAACATCATGGAGACCCTTGTCAGCATAGCGGTGGGCACGGTCTTCATGATGGGCCTTGGTACCGTCATATATGTCCTTTCGGCTCCCCTTCTCATGCTGTTTTCGAAGTTTATCTCTCCCGGGTCTGTCAGCTCCGTCGCCGGAAGTCTGAGGGATCTTGCGGCAGCTCTTACAGCGGGGGATCTCAGCGACCCCCTGGTCGTTCTGAGCATACGCCTCGCCGTTTTCACGGGTTACGCCGTGACAAGCGCGTTCAGAAAAGCCTGGAAGGATGTGAAGGAAAAGAGGGAAAGGGCAAAGAAGGCCTGAGGGTAAAGAAAAGGGCCCGCGCCGGGATGGCGCGGGTCATTTCCATAAAAAGAAGAAGGAGCGCCTGCGCGCTCCGCTGTAATCGCACGGTTGTCTTTTTTATCTGCCGTTGATTATATCCTTAAGTCTCTTTCCGGCCTTGAAACCGGCGGTGATGGTGTCGGGAATTACGATTCTTTCTCCTGTGCGGGGATTGACGCCCTCTCTGGAAGAACGCTTCTTTGCCTCGAAAGTACCGAAACCGGACAGTGTCACCTTCTCCCCCTGATTGAGCGTTTCGGCAACGGTCACTGTGAAAGCTCTGAGGATCTTGTCAACATCTTTTAGATCGCAGGATGTTTTCTGAGAGATGATCTGCATCAATTCGGGTTTGTTCATCATTTTCTCCTTAGGTGTTTGTTTCAGCTTCTAAATAATACCCAATAAGTATATATATAGCAATCATTTTTGTAAAAAAAAGCAATTTTTTATTGCTTTTTCAACGATTTTGGCGCATTGGGCATCACTTGAACCAGCTAAAGCGGCGGCTTTTGGCCCCGCCAGGTTCTCGAGCCTTGAGATGAACCCCATGTAGTCCCCGCACACTTCCCGGAGAATTTCCTCGGGATCGAGGTTCTTTTCGGCGCACAGAGCGCATACTGAAAAGAGTATCCTGCCGAGCTTCGATGACAGCTCCTCATCGGAAAGTTCCCCGTCCCGCAGCTCCTCCAGACCCGCCTCTTCGGCATAGGGATCCTTTTCGAGGTACTTTGAGGTGCGTCTGATAAGCTTTGCGGCATAGCTCAGGGAGGGAAGGGCGTCTGCCACGTCACCGAGCTCCTCGGCGATGCTGCCGTAGGAGTGCTCCTCCTTTTTTATCTCATCCCATACCCGGTCCGCGTCGTCCAGCTCCAGGACCGCGTCTGCGAACACATGGGGATGGCGTCGGATCATTTTGGTGCAGATGCCCTCTATGACGTCTTCCATGGTGAAGTCGCCGTATTCGGAGGCAATGTCCGCGTGCATGACCACCTGAAGCAGCAGGTCCCCCAGTTCCTCGCACAGGTTGTCGCTGTCATCCTTTCTGATGGCGCTGACCACCTCATAGGCCTCCTCCGTCACGTAGGGGATAAGGCTCTCATGGGTCTGCTGAGTGTCCCAGGGACAGCCTCCCTCGCCCCTGAGGGATCTTACTACCTTCTGAAGGGAGGAGAAAAGACGGGGGACCCTCGTGAAATCCACGGGGGGTATCACCAGGCTAGTGAGATGGTCGATCTCATCGCAGCGGTCGATCTCGTAAAGCTCAAGGGGGATGATCTTCTCATCGTCGGTGGACGCGGCGTTGATGATGTACACCGGCGTGTCGTCGGGGTATATATCGGACAGGGACAGTTTTACGTCGGAGGCGATGGAACGGTCATAGACCTGGCAGATTATGTTCATGCAGGAGGGATCGGGACGCTGGGTATCGAGGCTCAGGGCGTCCAGCAGCTTGAAGGAGTCCGCGGCGTCGGTCTTCAGGGCGGAGAAGATCCCGTCGATAAAGCTCACCGCCGGTATTATCCTTACGTCGCATTCAGCCCTTTTCACTATAAGTCCCACGGCCCTTTCGGCTATGAAGCTGCTGCCGGGAACTATGTAGCTCACGCTCTCCCCGGGGGAATTCAGCACCGTCTCGCAGATGGTGTCGTAGACCTGCTCGAAATCCTCCGCGTTTTCATACAGTTCATCGAAGGATGTGTATTTTATGCCGTATTCGTCCAGTATCGACGCGGACGGATGCACCATGGTCCTGACGTACACGCGATCGCTGTTTTTCAGTATCTCCATGGTCCTCAGGGTGATGTCGTTCTTTCCTCCGCAGCCGAAACCGAGTATGTATATAGTCTTCATAGCGCCCTCCTGTGAGATATCTTATCACACGGGGGCGGTTTTCCAAGCCGCGGGCCCCTGCAGACGCTCATATTTTTGCAAGTGTATGCATATTGCATTACTGTTTATGATAAAATGGAAAAAACGCATAAAGAGGGAAATATCAGTTGGCAGAGGATCTATCAATCGTTACCAAAGACATACCTGTGGATGAGGACATAGATTATTCGGAGCTCTTCGGAGTGGGCAACATAAACATGAGCGAGCTGGAGAGCCGTTACGGAGTGGACATCAAGGCTCTAAGCGACTGCATCCGCATAAGCGGGACGGCAGAGGGCGTCGATCTCGCGGCGAACACGGTCCTGGCGTTCATATCCCTTATCCGGGAAGGCCACTCCATCGATGAGACCACCGCCAACTACGTTTCAGACAATATCTCCTCCCCGGACGGCATCTCCGGGGCCTTCGACCTGACGGTATGCCACACATACAGGGGCAAGCCCGTGAGGACCAAGACCCTGGGGCAGAAGAAGTACATCGAGGCCGTCAGCGATAACGAGATAGTTTTCGCCATGGGGCCCGCCGGCACGGGCAAGACCTACCTGGCCATGGCCATGGCGGTGGCAGCCTTCAAGAAGGGGGATGTGGAGCGCATAGTGCTGGTGCGTCCCGCCGTGGAAGCGGGGGAGCGCCTGGGCTTTCTTCCCGGAGACCTGAAGGAAAAGGTCGATCCCTATCTGAGGCCCCTGTACGACGCTCTTTACGACATCATGGGCATGGACAGCGTGAACCGGGCCCTGGAAAGAGGCACCATCGAGGTGGCGCCCCTGGCATACATGAGAGGCAGGACCCTGGATTCCAGCTACATAATCCTGGATGAGGCCCAGAACACCACCCCGGAGCAGATGAAGATGTTCCTCACGAGGCTCGGCTTCGGATCCAAGGCCATCGTGACCGGGGACACCACCCAGATAGACCTGCCCTTCAAGGAGAAGAGCGGCCTTGTTGTGGTGGAAAAGATCCTGGAGGGAGTCAGAGGGATCCGCTTCGTGAAGCTCACCAAGACCGATGTGGTACGAAACCCCATAGTTCAGAGGATAATAGACGCTTATGAGAAGTACTCAGAAACAGACAGATAACAGCCGGGGCGGTCTGCTCAGATTCGGGCTGTATTTATTGTTCTTTGCCATCGTGTTCTCCATATCCTATCTGGGGATCATTCCCCGTACCCTGTCCTACAGCGCCGGGGACGTGGCGACGGACAACATCATAGCCCCCAAGAGGATCATCAACGAAAGGCTGACGGAGGATCTGCGCCTGCAGGCGGAGAACACCACCGCCCCTGTCTACGACTATATCGTTTCAGCCTACAGTTCCGCCACGGAGAACATCATGAACTTCTACGACGGAGTCTACCAGATGCATGAGGAGTATCTGGACGATGCCGCCGTAAAGGCCGCCAATTCCGTATATTCGGTGGACCTGAGCCTGGAACAGTACACATACCTGGTCAGGCTGTCGCTGAACGAGATCACCGTGATGCGCAACGCGTCGCTGGACGCATTGAATTCCATATATTCCACCAATGAGGTCATCGCCTCCCATCTGGACGTCTACCGCATGATGGCGGAGGACTACATCAACCGCACCAGCCTCAACCCCACCCAGAAGGCCATCGCCTCGACGGTGGTGAAGGCCAGCATCATCCC
>CADBPP010000007.1 GCA_902796565.1 uncultured Eubacteriales bacterium
CTATAAATACATTGCAAAATGGAATGTGGATTTTATGCTGTGGTCACTGGGTATCAGCCCGAATTCGATGATAGAAAAGGCGTTTAATGATGCTGTTGCGATTTTTGAAGCAGCAGATATCGACATAAAGGATTTGTGTATAGTGGATTTGAGTTGATCCTGATCGGTTTTGAAGGCCGGCACCCATCCGGATACCGGCCTTTTGTTAGAATAGTTTTACTGTTTTGAAGTGACTGCCTGTGGCAGCCCTTTTCAGCGTTTACCAAATTTTCGCTTCTTCATCTGAGTCGGTGACTTCGGCTCTGACGACCTTTCTTATTCCGTCACCCACCGTCATGAAAAAGAAAGTATAGGCCATGTCCATGGTAAGGCCACGGCGGCGGATCATCTCCACGGAAAGGCTCTCCCCTTCTTCATTAGCGCTCCTGAGGTCGATCCTGTTGGAGCCGCTCCTCTCGTCGCTGAAGAACACCGCCACGGGGTGGACTCCCAAAGAAAGCTTATCGAAGGTCTCCCTCAGGCGGGGAGTATCCTCCTCATGCATGCCGATCTCCCCGAGAAGGGAGTCAAAGACATCCCTGCCGGGGCATATCAGGGAGAACATGCTTCCGGTGCCACGGGTATTGATGAGGGGCGTGTCGGAGAGTTTGGCGAACTCCTCGAAAAATGCTTCGTTAGGGGATATGAATGCCCTTACCGGGATAAGTTCATGTTCCATATGGTTTTGTTCCTTTCATACTCTGTTGATGGCCAGGGGGCTCATCCTGAGCTTTTCAAGGGTAAGTCCGAATTCGCTCTCGTCCCCCGACGTGTACAGTGTTATGTCGCTTCCGTCGTTGTCGTAATTTAACAGATCCGTTTCCCTCAGATAGTCCCTGAGCATCTCCACCTGGCACGCGGCCGGGTCGATCAGGTTCAGGAACGGGTAGACAGCGTTGATCTCCTCCTTTATTATCGGGAAATGGCTGCAGCCCAGGATCAGCTTGGTGATGGAGGGATCCTCGTCCAGTATCGGGGAGATACATTCCCTGATCTTCTCTGTGAGAAGGGACGTGTTCTGCAGCTGGCGGTCGATGATCCTGGGAAGGGACGTGCTGGCGCTGGTGATCAGCTTTATCCTTCCTCCCGCCTTTTCGTTTGCTTTCTCATATGAGCAGGAATCCACCGTTGCCTTGGTGGCGATGACACCGACGCTCTCCCCTTCCTCGCAAACGGATGAGGCGGCCCTGATGCCTGCGTCCACTATGCTTATGAGCCTTACGCCGGAGTGAAGGTCCTCTATGAAGGTACTGATGGTATTGCAGGCCAGAAGTATGGCTTTGACTCCCTTTTCCTCCAGGTAATCGATCATGAATTCCGCCAGGGATACTATCTCATCCCTGCTGCGGTTGCCGTAGGGCATGTTCTTGGAATCGCCGAAGTAAAGTATATCCTCGTTGGGGAGGCTGCGCTTGAGCTGCTTGGCGACGGTGAGGCCGCCCACTCCGCTGTCTATGACTCCGACGGGTGAATATCTGTCCATTTTATATCGTGCTCCCCGTGTCGATATCGTAAAGATCGACACCGTAATAGTATATGTAGTCCTCCACCGCTTCGGAGGCGGCCCTCTGCTGAGCGGAGGGATAATAAACATAGGAATCCCCGAAAAGCTTCCTGTGCAGGTCCGCCGCCATATCCGTGAGGGTATCCGGCATCAGTACCTGCATGTCGTCTTCCACGTAGGCGAGTTTGATGTACTCCTCGTCGCAGAGGGAATAGGCGGTCAGATTCTTCGTGCCCTTCATCACCTTCCACATGATCTCGAAGATCTCCGCGTTCGTCAGGTTCGTGGTGATATGGGGCCCCATGGCGTCCATCACCCTGAAGAGGAGCCTGAAGTTCCTCGAGGAGAGGGCTCCCATGAGCTTTTTGAAGATCGCGTTCATCAGGACCCGCTGACGGGCGGTGCGGTCGAAGTCCGAATTGCCCAGGGAACGTATCCTGGCATAAGTCAGAGCCTGGCGCCCGTCGCACAGATGCACTCCCGGAAACTCTATGTAGGGCGAGAATGTCCCGCCGAGGCGGTAATTGATGTCATCGAGGTAGCGGTTCAGTTCCACCCGCTCCTCCTCGCTGATATTCAGCTCCACCCCTCCCAGGGCGTCCACCAGTTCGCTGAGGGCCTGCATGTCCACGGTAACGAACTTTGCGATGTTCATGTCCAGGTTCATGTTCAGGGTCTTCACCTCCAGGGCGTCCGCTCCGAAGAAGTAACCGCTGTTTATCTTGTAGAGATCCTCATGGTAAGGCAGGGGAACGTAGGTGTCCCTCTGGACGCTGACCAGCTTCATGTCCCCGGTGGACTTGTTGATCGACACTATCAGGATACTGTCGCTGCGCTGGTAGCCGTCGTCCTCTATGTCCTTTCCGAACAGGGCGATGTTTATCGTGTTCGTCCCCTTCAGGGAGTCATATGCCTCGTCGCTTATGAAAAGCTCCTCACGGCTCGTGCCGATGTCGACCCGCTGAAGGTTGTCGAGAGCAGCTTCCACCCTTTTATATACCCTTGCCCCGGTAAAGCCGGCGAGGACGAGGGCGGCGATGACGATCAGCACCAGGGCCGTCCCCAGCCTTCTGATGAACGATCTCTTCTTCCTTCGGACCGTGCGCCCCCGTTCCTTCAGCGCCTTCTCGGTCTTTCTGAGCACGATCTGTGTGCGGTACTTCAGACGCCCCTTCTCATCCCTGTACGGGCGTTTCCTCAATACTATCTTCATTCTTTTCCCTGTAACTCTCTATCGTGTCTCTGAGTTCGCCGTAGGAGCGCTCCCTGTCATCGTTTACGATGATATGGTCGTACATGTCCCGGCGGTCCATCTCAGCCTGGGCACGGGCAAGCCTTTTTTCCAGCTGTTCGGCGCTCTCCGTGTGCCTTTCGACGAGACGCCTTTTCAGTTCCTCAAGGCTCGGCGGCATTATGAATATGAGTACGGCTTCGCTGTTTTTTGCCCTGACCTGCTCGGCGCCCTGGACATCTATGTCCAGAAGGACGTCATAGCCCTGCCCGGTGAGCTCGTCCACGTAGCTCTTCAGCGTGCCGTAGCAGTTGCCGAAGCTTTCCGCGTGCTCATAAAAGGCATCCTCCGCGATGAGCTTCTCAAACTCCCCGCGGGAAATGAAAAAGTAATGGACTCCGTTCTCCTCGCCCTCCCTGGGGCTGCGGGTCGTCGCGGAGACCGAAAAGCGCACCTGCGGATCCTCCTTAAGAAGCCTGTTGCACAGGGTGCTCTTGCCGCATCCCGAAGGTCCGCTGACCACGAAAATCCTGCCCATCCGATCCTCCTGTCACTCTATGTTCTGTACCTGTTCCCGGATCTTCTCCAGTTCGGCCTTTATGTCTATCACTATCTGCGAGATCTCAGCGCTGTTGGATTTGGAGGCTATGGTGTTCACCTCCCTGTTTATCTCCTGAAGGGTGAAATCCAGCTTCCTTCCCACCGGCTCCGTAAGCTCGCAGGTCTTCCTGTACAGCCCTATGTGGCTTCTGAGCCTGACCAGTTCCTCGGTGATGTTCACCCTGTCGGCGTATATCGCCAGCTCCGTGTACAGCCTGTCTTCATCCAGCGGGCTCTCGGTGTACTCCGCGGCGTTCTTTTTAAGAGTTTCGTAAAATTCCTTCGGAAGGTCTTCGGTCAGCACCGCTATTTTTTCCACCTTCTCCTCTATGAAGGAGATCCTTGAGAGCATGTCCTTCTTAAGGTTCTCCCCTTCCGCCTCCCGGGCGGAGTTGAGCATCTCCATGGCGGAGGTGATGGCGGAGGAAAACTTTTCCCACAGCTCATCCAGATCCTCGCTGCCGCTC
>CADBPP010000008.1 GCA_902796565.1 uncultured Eubacteriales bacterium
GGTAACACAAATGCTTAAACCGAAATCAGTACTTCTGTACATCTTTATAATGGTGCTGTTCATCCTGCTGTTCGCATCCTTTGACGCAGAGCCCTACTTCGAATACGCCGCGTACATGGATGTGACGGACTCGGGGATGTACAGGGCCCTTACCGACAACATGTCCGGCCTCAGGCCCGAGGAACCGGCGGGAGGGGACGATCAGCCGGGATATGTCGCGGAATATGTCCTCAATGACGAATCCTCGGTCATCCGCTCCTACAAGTTCATCCTGTACTATCTCGATTACGCCGAGTATCCCACTAACGGGATATTCGATTCAGACCTTCTTGAGGCCCTCAGGCGTTACCAGACCGAAAGACTTCTTGATGTCAGCGGGATCCTGGACAAGGCCACCATGGAATCTCTGGATTCCGAGGTGCTCACCTACAGCGAGGGAAAGTACGGCGATGCCATCCTTTACTATAAGGACAGGCTCCAGGAGCTGGGATACTATCCCAAGAACGCTGTCCTGACGGATGGATTTGACGAAGAGATGACGGATATCATCAAAAAGTATCAGAAGAACAACGGTCTTGCCCAGAACGGGACGCTGGACGTGGATACGCAGGTATGTCTCAGAAAGCCCCTGGAAAATCAGGCGGACGTGGACGGGAAGGTCCAGAATCCGGACGCTACCGTGGTGACCACCGATGAAGGGGGGTCCCGGGGCAATTGAGATCCACCAAGGGAAGATTCTGGGTTTATCTGATAACAGTCATAATTTCGGCAGCGCTCCTTTACGCGGGCTATCTGTGGGCGGGATACGATCCTGCCGCCAATCCCAATCTCTCCATGGAAGAGGAGTACCTTAAAGCCAGAGTCACCGAGCTGGTGTCCGCCGATATCATCGATTATCCCAACGGGACGAGCGAGACCAGCATCGTATTCGACTGCGAGGTGCTCTCCGGAGCGAAGAAGGGTGAGACCATAACTGCTTCCCAGTCCGTCAGCGACCAGGGCGCCTTCAGAGTCAAGGCAGTGGAGAAGGGCGACCGCATAATACTGGTAAACAGCGCCTTCCAGGGCGCTGACAGTTCGAGGAACGAGTACTTCTTCGCCGAATATGCCAGGGCGGACGCCGTATTCATCCTTCTCGGTGTGTTTGCATTCCTTGTGATACTTTTCGGAGGGAAAAAGGGCGTGAGCACCCTGATATCCCTTGCCTTCACATGCCTCGCGGTCATAGCGGTCCTGGTGCCCGCCATCCTGGCCGGAAAGGATATATATATCGCCACGGCCATCACCTGCTCCTACATGGTCATAATGACCCTGGTGATCGTCAACGGCTACAGCGCGAAGACCCTCAGCGCCATCCTGGGATGCCTCGGGGGCATCGCGGTATCCGCCCTCATATGCTTCATAATGCAGAAGGTAATAAAGCTTTCGGGATATCTGGAGGAACAGGACTACTTCCTTGTCCTGATGAACCCGGACATCGACCTGAAGGCGATCGTGTATTCGTCGATACTCATTGGCGCCGTCGGCGCCGTCATGGACGTGGCCGTGGATATCTCCAGTTCCCTCTCCGAGATATCCAGAAAGATCGGCTACGTGCCCTTCTCCGACATGTTCGCCTCCGGCATCAGGATCGGCCGTGACATCATGGGGACCATGTCGAATACCCTGGTGCTGGCATACATAGGTTCGTCCCTTTGCGGCGTCCTGCTGATATGTTCCTACAAGACATCCGCACTGAACATCTTCAACGCGGAAAGCATCGTCGTGGAACTTTTGCAGGCGATAGTCGGAAGCCTCGGGATCTTGTTCGCGATCCCCGTCACCGCAGCGGTGTGCTCAGTCATCTACAACAGGAAGAATCCCAGGCAGAACAGCGAATGGTTCATGAAATGAGAGATCCCTCAGTCCGTCAACAAAAAGACTTTAATTATTGACTGCCGGGATCTTTCGGAGTATAATACTTCTTACGAGTCGGGGTGTGGCTCAGTTTGGTAGAGCGCTTGGTTCGGGACCAAGAGGCCGGAGGTTCAAATCCTCTCACTCCGACCATTTTTGCGGGCAGAAATGCCTTTTTTTATTGCCCGCAGGAGAGGATAATTGATGACAAACCGAGGCGGTATAAAGTATAATAATGGCAAACATTTACAAGAGGATCTATGAAACAGACAAGAGCCTTCCCGAAAGCCCGGGTAACGAAAAAAGCGGAAATATCCGTAAAGAACGGCCATCCGTGGGTGTATGCCGACGAGATAACCTCCATTGACGAAGACATCCCCAACGGCAGCATCGTGGATGTGTTCTCCTCCAGGGATTCCTGGCTGGGAGCCGGTCTTCTGAGCCTTCACAGCAAGATAAGGATAAGGCTCATTTCATCCAACGCCAACGACCGTTTCGACGATGCATTCTGGGAAAGAAGGGTGGGATACGCCCTGGACATGCGCAGGGCGGTCATGGGGGAGTACTACCCGTCCTGCTGCAGGCTCATCTTCGGCGAGGCGGACGGCATGCCGGGCCTCACGGCTGATCTCTTCGGTGACATACTGGTGAGCGAGGTGCTCTCCTATGGGATCGAGATGAGAAAGGATGTCATTTACCGTGCCCTCAGGGAACGCCTTTTAAGTGACGGGGTGGGGCTCAGAGGGATCTACGAGAGGAACACCTCCTCCCTCAGGGAAAAGGAAGGACTGGAGGCTTTCAGCGGCTGGTACTCAGCCGGCCCGTCACCGGATGACGCTGTGAGCGAGATAACGGAGAACGGCATAAGGTATGTGGTCGATGTGGAGAACGGCCAGAAGACAGGATTCTTCCTGGACCAGAAATACAACAGGCTCAGGATCCAGCAGCTTTCCGGGGACCGCAGGGTGCTGGACTGCTTCACTCACACCGGGTCCTTTGCCATGAATGCCGCCCTGGGCGGGGCACAAAAGGTCACCGCAGTGGATATCTCCTCTTTCGCTCTTCAGACGGCAGCCAGGAATCTCGCGCTGAACGGCCTGGAAGATAGGGTGGAGCTGGTATGCGCCGATGTATTCGACCTTCTGAACGAAAAGCTCAGGGACCGCAGCGACCGCTACGACATGATCATCCTGGATCCCCCGGCCTTTACCAAGAGCCGTTCCACAGTGGAAGGGGCGTCCAGGGGCTACAAGCAGATAAACATGGCGGCAATGAGGCTACTGCCCAGGGGCGGGATACTGGCGACCTGTTCCTGCTCCCACTTCATGACGGAGCCGCTGTTTGAAAAGATGCTCGCCTCCGCGGCGAGGGACGCAGGCGTTTCGGTGAAGATCCTCGAAAAGCGCCAGCAGGCACCGGATCATCCTGTGCTGCTGGGGGTGGACGAGACGAGCTATCTTAAATTTTACATACTTCAGATCGTCTGACGGGAGGAAAATATGGCTATAGTGGTTTTTGGGTCGGTATTCGTGGACATCAAGGGGCATCCCTTTGACACGTTCGTCCCCAACGGAAGGAATTCAGGCTGGGTGGAGACCGTATACGGCGGTGTGAGCCGCAACGTGACGGAGAATCTTTCGAACCTGGGGCTGGAGCCGGTGTTCGTCAGCATCGTCGACGATACTCCCATAGGCAACGATGTGGTGAATAAGCTCAGTTCCGCCGGGTGCGATACGACATTTATAAGAAGGGTCCCGGACAGCATGGGCACCTGGCTCGCAGTGTTCGACGACAGGGGGGACGTATACGCGTCCATCTCCAAGAGGCCCGATCTCAGTCCGATAAACGCTGTCCTTGACGAGGCGGGGGCGGAGATATTCCAAAACGCCGACAGCGTCATCCTGGAGATAGACATGCCCATGGACATAGTCGCCAGGATCTATTCCCTGGCGGAAAAGAACTCTGTTCCGGTCTACGCTTTGGTATCGAACATCTCCTTTGCCCTGGAGAACATGGACATGATAAGGCGCACGGAATGCTTCGTGTGCAATCTCCAGGAGGCTGAACAGTTCTTCGGCGAGAGCTTTGAAGGCTATTCCCCGTCTCTCATCGCGGAGAAGGTCTCCTCCGGGATAGACCGCTGCGGCATCCGCCGCATGGTGGTCACCCTCGGTGAGAACGGCTCGGTATTCGCCTGTTCCGACGGGAACTGCGGTGTGTCTCCCGCAAAAAGCGTTATCCCGAGGGACACCACCGGAGCGGGGGACGCGTTCTTCACCGGTGTGGCCGCTTCTCTTACCTATGGGCTCAGCATCGGGGAGGCATGCCATAACGGCACGATCCTCGCATCGGAGACCATCATGAGCTACGAGAATGTTGTACCCAGGCACGACGCCTCTGAATTTGGTATCGCAAGGCCCTCCAAAAGCTGATTTTTTGCTGAAACTGCAGTATTTTTTTGATATATAAAGCAAAAATAGATTGACAGGATATACATTTTTATGTAGAATTATCGTTGGCTTCACTCGTTTTGACTAGCCCCCGGAACGGGATGAGACCGCAAAAACAGATTCAGTTTGGAGAAAAAAATGTTAACCAGAACGACATTGACCGCTAAACCGGATATGATAGAGAAAAAGTGGTATGTCATCGACGCCGAAGGCCAGACCCTCGGAAGACTCGCTGCCGAAGCAGCAGCCATCCTCAGAGGGAAGAACAAGCCTTACTTCTCTACCAACATCGATACCGGTGATTATGTAATAGTTATAAACGCTGACAAGATCAAGCTCACAGGCAGAAAGCTGGAGCAGAAGAGATACTACAGACATACCGGATATCCCGGAGGACTCAGATCCATTTCTGCAGGAGAGCTCCTTCAGACAAAGCCCGAGCTGGTGGTCGAGAAGGCCATAAAGGGAATGCTTCCCCACAACAAGCTTGGCAGAGCACAGGCAAAGAAACTTCACGTTTACGCAGGACCCGAGCACAAGCAGGCCGCTCAGAAGCCTGAAGTATATACGCTCAGAGGTTAGGGAGGTAGAATATGGCAGAGTACACAAGAGCTACAGGAAGAAGAAAGACTGCTGTCGCCAGAGTCATGCTCACTCCGGGCAGCGGCGCATTCGTTATCAACGGCAAGAATATCGAGGATTATTTCAATCTCGAGACGATGAGGATCATAGCCAAGCAGGCACTGGTCCTTACCAATACAGAGTCCAAGTATGACATCAAGGTCAACGTTGTGGGCGGCGGAATGAACGGACAGGCCGGTGCCATCCGTCACGGTGTCGCTAGAGCCCTCAAGCTCGCGGATCCCACCCTCAAGGACGAGATCAAAAAGGCCGGATTCCTCACCAGAGACTCCAGAATGGTCGAGCGTAAGAAGTACGGTCTCAAGAAGGCCCGCAGAGCTCCCCAGTTCTCAAAGAGATAATCGGATCGAACAGAATACAGTACTATCGCCTGTACCGGAAACGGTACAGGTTTTTTGTGTGAAAAGAAGCTCTGTGCCTCAGTTTTTTGTTGCGAAGAAAAATGACCGTTTGGTACAATGATATCGGATAAATGTTTGAAAGGGACAGGGACAGTATGTTTATTACAGTACATGAAGGGATCATCAGGCATGAACTTCCCTTTACAGAAGGTGAAACCGTCCTGACAGTTATGCAGAACGGCGGCATTGAGAGCATCACCGCCTCCTGCGGCGGCAAAGGAGCATGTAAAAAGTGCAGTGTATACATAAAAAGCGACGATTTTACCGGCGAAGCCCTCTCGTGCGTAACAGAGGCGAAGGAGGGGATGAGCGTGGAGATCGAACCGGAAACGCGTTTTTCCTTTGCCGACACTGCGGACGGCGAAATCTATGAGCCCGATCCCGGGCAGCGGGGTTATGGACTTGCTATTGATGTCGGCACCACCAAGGTGACATGTCAGCTGGTAAGCCTTGAAACGGGACAGAGGCTTGCCAAACTCAGCGGGAGCAACACCCAGCGTATCTTCGGAGGCGATGTGCTGTCCAGGCTGATGGCTGCGGACGGGGGGCATGCGGAAGAGCTCCATGGCCAGATCATCAAGCAGACAGAGTATTACATAAAGGAGATCTGCCGGGAGGCGGAGATAAGGCAGGAGGATATAAAGATCATTTCGGTCACGGGAAACACCATCATGATGCATTTCTTCGCGGGACTCGATCCGGCTGAGAAAAACGTTTCTCCTTTCGAGCCGGTTTCTCTTTTCGGGGAAACGGTTTGCGGCAGTGACATCGGCCTGGATTATGAAGGAAAAGTGTACCTGGCTCCCGCGGCATCCGGCTATATCGGCAGTGACGTGCTCTGCGGTCTCCTGACATGCGGATTCGGGTCTGCCGAAAAGATAAGGCTCATGGTGGATCTGGGGACCAATACCGAGATGGCCATGGGGAACAGGGACAGGATCGTTGCCTGTTCAGCGGACGGAGGCGCCGTATTCAAGGCTTCGCTTCTGGGAAACGGTATGACGGCATCTGTCGGAGCCGTCTCAGGGGTCAGGTATACCGACGGGGAACTCGTGCTGACGGTGCTGGGGGCAGTGAAGCCTAAGGGCATATGCGGGAGCGGTTTCATCGATATCCTCGGCATCATGTACGAAGAAGAGATCCTGGATGAGCTGGGACATATCGCAGATCCCGATGAAGTGGATTCCCCTCTGGCGAAGCATATCGGGGAAAAGGACGGACACCGGGTGTTCTTCCTTACGGAGGAAGAGGATATACTCATTTCCCAGGCGGATATCAGCAAGTTTCAGCTGGCGAAGGCAGCTGTAGCCGCGGGCATCAGGATACTTGCTCAGGAAGAAAACATTTCTCTTTCAGATATCGACAGACTCATTCTCGGAGGAGGATTCGGTTCCTTTGCCCACAGGAAAAACGCGGCGCTTCTCGGCATAATCCCCCAGGAGTGCGTCGACAGATCGGAAAAGCTCGGGAACACCGCGCTGGCCGGGGCGATAAGCGCCGCCCTGTCGGAAAAGGCCAGAAACGAACTGTCCCGGCTTCAGAAGATCGTCAATGCAGTGGATCTCTCCACGCATTCGTCCTTCAGTACCGAATTTATGGACGCTATGACTTTTGAGTAGGGCGGAAATGTCCGGAAATGGCATTCGCTCATGGATACGGATAACGTTTTCCGGCATGAAAAACACGGTCTCAGACACAGTGAGAAACAGAATAAACACTGAAAACAGAACAGTGCTGTACGCTGTCCCTCGGGGACGGACAGGAAACCAGATCGATCCCGGTCTTTTCCTGTTTTACTGTTGTCCGGGAGCGCAAAACCGGTATATATTTAACGAGCATGCAGCAAGAAGTCTCCCTCCTCTGCAGGCGGCGAGATGAATTGCGGGAAAGCATGTGATAATACAAATATATATTCGATAAAATCGCATAAA
>CADBPP010000009.1 GCA_902796565.1 uncultured Eubacteriales bacterium
TGCCCAGTTCGGCCAGGGCTTCTCCGTAAGCGTCACGGGTTGCTTTCATATCCGCCATATCATCCCTCCATTATTTCCTTTATGGCTTCCTGTGCCTGTTCACTGTTGGGAGCCGTGCCGTGCCACGAGGCCTGATCCTCCATGAAAGAGACTCCCTTTCCCTTCACAGTACGGGCGACTACCGCCCTTGGTCCGTCGCAGGGCTTTGCAAGAAGCTCTTTTACTTTGTCTCTGAGAAGAGCCATGTCGTTTCCGTCCTCAACTACTATCGTCTCGAAACCGAATGCAGCGAGTTTATCCTCGATCGGATAGACGCTCATCACGTCGGATACCCTTCCGTCTATCTGGAGGTTATTGTTGTCCACAAAGACAGTCAGATTATTGAGCTTGTAATGAGCCGCCGCCATAAGGGCTTCCCATACGCTTCCTTCCTGCATCTCTCCATCTCCGAGGAGGGCAAACACCCGGTAGTCTTTTTTGTCGTATTTTCCGGCAAGGGCCATTCCCACGGCAGCTCCTATCCCGAGTCCCAGGGAACCGGTGGTCATATCGACCCCGGGCACCTTCTTCATGTCCGGGTGTCCCTGCAGGCGGGAGCCGATCTTTCTGAATGTCAGAAGCTCGTCCCTCGGGAACAGTCCCTTTTCGCAGAGGCATGCGTATAGCAGGGGCGATGCGTGGCCCTTGCTCAGCACGAAACGGTCACGGTCGGGATCGTCGGGCGAGGGGATGTTCATGATGTCGAAATACAGAAGAGTCGCGATCTCCACAGAGGAAAGGCTTCCTCCCGGATGACCGCTGGCCGCGCTGGCGACCTCATTGATGATGTCGACCCTTATCTGTCTGGCGATTTCTTTCAGTTCTTTTATCTCCATATCTTTCAACGAGTCATTCCCCGGGGAATGACTCATATCCTTTCTTCGTTTTGAGGAAGTATATTCTCAGACTGTATCTCCGAATACGTCGCTCACGGATTCTCCCGTGTGGATCCTCTTGATGGTCTCAGCGAGAAGGGGAGCGATTGACACTGTCTCTATCTTGTCGAACATCTTCTCTTCGCTGATGGGCACTGTATTTGTGACCACGAGCTTTTCTATAGGGGCGTTCATGAGACGCTGTTTTGCAGGGCCGGAGAAAAGGGGATGGGTACAGGATATGTAGATCTTGTTCGCGCCGAGCTCCTTAAGGGCTTCAGATGCGCCTACTATGGTGCCGGCTGTGTCGATGATGTCATCCATCATAAGGACATCCTTTCCCTTGACGTCGCCGATGACGCTCATTACCTCAGAGACATTGGCCTGGGGCCTGCGCTTGTCGATGATGGCAAGAGGCGCTCCGATCCTTTCCGCGAGTTCCCTGGAACGCTTGACGCTTCCTACATCGGGAGCCACGACGATGAGCTTTTCCATATCGAAATCATGGGTCATGAAATAATTTGCGATAATGGGCATCGCCTTGAGCTTGTCGAGGGGGATGTCAAAGAATCCCTGTATCTGTTCTGCGTGCAGGTCGACACAGACCACCCTGTCCGCGCCGGCTTCAGTCATCAGATTGGCCACGAGCTTCGCTGTGATGGGGCATCTGGCCCTGTCCTTGCGGTCCTGGCGGGAATAGCCGTAATAAGGAACAACGGCATTGATCCTGCCCGCGGAGGCACGTCTGAGGGCGTCTATGGTGATAAGCAGCTCCATAAGGTTCTCGTTTACAGGATCACAGGTGGGCTGGATGATGAACACATCCCTTCCCCTGACGATCTCGAGGATCCTTACGTATGTTTCTCCGTCTGCGAAATGCTTTACTTCTGTCTGGCAGAGCGGTAATCCGAGAATGTCAGATATCTCCTGATTCAATGCCGGATGGGCTGAGCCGCCGATGAGTACGATGTTTGAAAATTTTCCGTCCATGATTACCCCTATTTTTTTATAATTTTTGCTTTATGCTCCAGACGCTTGCTGCGTTCTATCACCAAAGTCCCGTCGGGTACATCCCGGCTGACTGAAGAGCCTGCTGCTATGTAGGACGAACTGCCGACGGTTATCGGCGCGATGAGATTCACATTGCATCCAATGAAGGCGTCGTCCTTTATAACCGTGGGATGCTTTTTGTTTCCGTCGTAGTTGGCGGTAACGCTGCCGCATCCGAAATTTACCCTTTCTCCCACCTGAGCGTCTCCCACATAGGTAAGATGAGGCACCTTGGTCCCTTTCCCGATCACGCTTGCTTTCGTTTCCGAAAAGCTTCCCACCTTCGTACCGGTGGTCAGGACCGTATCCTTCCTGAGATGGGCAAAGGGCCCCACATTGTTTTCGTCCCCTATGCGGGACGATTCTATAACGCTGGAATCGATAAGGTTCGCGTCTCCGATCTCGCTGTCCTCGATCCTGGATGAGTACAAGGTATTGTTCCTGCCGATGGTCGTTGTGCCCTGTATGATCGTGCCGGGATAAATAACCGTGCCTTCCCCTATCTGAACATGCCTGTCTATGTAAGTGCTGGCGGGATCTATGATCCGTACGCCGTCCAGCATGAGCCTTTTGTTTATCGATTCCCTCATGGCTCTTTCGCAAAGGGAGAGCTCATAACGGTCGTTTGCTCCCATGACCACGTTGGGGTCTTTCGCGCAGAAGGCGAAAACTTTTCCTCCCCGGGCAGCGGTGATCTCTATGGTATCCGTCAGATAGTATTCTCCCTGGGCGTTCTGGGGCTTATGGGACATGATCTCATCCAGGGCGGCAGTCAGAGCGGCGCTTCTGAAGATTATGGTGCCGGAATTGACCTCACTGATGAGGATCTGCTGAGGTGTGGCATCTCTTTTTTCCACTATCCTCTCGAAATTCCCGTTCGTGTCCCTTATTATCCTGCCGTATCCCGCAGGATCCGGCAGCACCGCGCTGAGCACGCAGATGTCCGCTTCATTATCTTCGAAAAAGGAAACGAGCTCTCTGATGGTCTCCCCGGAGACGAGGGGGGCGTCCCCGCACAGAACGATGACGGCACAGTTTTCATTTTCAAAAAAAGAACGGGCGCAGTTCAGAGCATGGGCGGTACCCAGCTGTTCCTCCTGGAGAAAATACTCCAGTTCGTCACCGGCGTTCCCGCGGACGAGTTCGCTTTTGTATCCAGTAACAGCGGCTATATCGCCAATGCCTGCTTCCCGTATGTTGGCTGCGACATGTCTTATCAGAGTATCGCCGCAGATGGTGCTGAGCACTTTCGGCAGTTCGGATTTCATTCTCTTACCCTTGCCCCCGGCAAGGATCACTGCTTTAACGATCATGGCAATTCCTCCGAAAGACTGTGTCTGTAATAAGATTATACATTATAGAAGGGAGGAATACAATTCAATAACGAACTGCAGAAAAAAAACTCCCTTATAAAAGGGAGTTTTGATGCTTTATCTGAGAGAATCCAGAAGCTGTGGAATGACGTTTTCAAATTTGACTCCGTAGAAGTGATCGGGATCGTCCACGGTCTCCCGGATAGAGGCGACTGTATAATCGACGGCGATCTTCAGGGCTTTCTCCATGGTGAAGCCCTTCGTCAGGGCCCCGCACAGCGAAGATGAGAACACGTCTCCCGTGCCGTGGTAGCTCACGGGGATGTTTTCCGAGAAGTATTCGACAAATTCATCTCTTTCGCTGAGGTAGGCCACGACCCCCTGGCGGGAGCTTTCATAGCACACGCCCGTAACGATCGGGTTGGGGCATCCGAGATCCCTGAGGCGTCTGAGAAGACCGCGTATGTAGCTCTCATCATAGGTCGCCGGTGCGTGGAATTCTTCTCCCAGCATGAACGCCGCTTCCGTAAGGTTCGGAACTATGTAATCCGCCTTGGAGCAGAGAGCAGCCATCCCCTTCGGGAAATCCTGAGGAAAGCCACCGTAGAGCACGCCGTTGTCAGCCATAACGGGATCGACAAAAATCATGTTGTCAGGTGTCCTGAAGGTATCGAAGAAGTCGCCCACCAGCTCGAGCTGCTGTTTGCTTCCAAGATATCCCGTGTAGATGGCATCGAATCTGAGGTCCAGGGATTTCCAGTGGTCCCTGATCTTGGGGATCTCATCCGTAAGGTCGCAGAATGTATATCCCGTAAATCCCCCGGTATGGGTGGACAGCACGGCGGTGGGGATTATGGCGCATTCTATCCCCATGGCGGAAATAACGGGAAGAGCCACCGTTATGGAGCATTTCCCGAAGCAGGAGATATCCTGTATTGTGACAAGCCGTTTCTGTTTCATAAGTCTGTATTCCTTTCTTCCTTAAAATATCAGGGTCAGACAAACGATGAGGACAATAAGTTTTGTGATGAATATAACACATTATCGACAGTTTGGATACA
>CADBPP010000010.1 GCA_902796565.1 uncultured Eubacteriales bacterium
ACCAGGTGCGTTTCGAGCTGGCGGTCAAGCGTTTCGCTCCCGACATGCACATCATCGCCCCCTGGAGGGAATGGGATATCAAATCCCGTGAGGAGGAGATAGATTACGCCGAGGCCCACAACGTTCCTCTGAAGATCTCCCGCGAGACCAACTACTCCAAGGACAAGAACCTGTGGCATCTCTCCCATGAGGGACTGGATCTCGAGGACATCCACAACGAGCCCAAGTATGAGACTCCCGGCTTCCTGGAGATGGGCAATTCTCCCATGAGCGCGCCGGATGAACCCGAATACGTCACGATAGGCTTTGAGGCCGGAGCTCCGGTAAGCGTTGACGGAGTAAAGATGAAGGCCTCACAGGTCATCATGAAGCTCAACGAGCTGGGAGGCAAGCACGGTATAGGCATCATAGACATGGTGGAGAACCGTCTGGTGGGAATGAAGGACCGCGGCGTCTACGAGACTCCCGGCGGGACCATCCTCTACTTCGCCCATGAGCAGCTGGAGATGATAACCGTCGACAAGGACACGCTGCATCTCAAGAAGAAGCTGGCCGTCGACTATGCAGACCTTATCTACAACGGCAAGTGGTACAGCCCCCTGCAGGAGGCTCTGACGGCTTTCGCCGACAAGTCGAACGAGTTCGTGACGGGAGAGGTCAAGCTCAAGCTCTATAAGGGCAACATCATCCCCGCAGGAATGGACAGCCCCTATTCGCTGTACTCCGAGAACCTGGTGACCTTCGGCGAGAGCGATTACGACCAGAAGCAGGCCGAGGGATTCATCAATCTCTGGGGACTTCCCACAAAGGTGCTGGCTTACCGCGAAAAGGGACTGCTCTAAAGAACAGGAAAGGAAAAATATATGGAAAAGATGTGGGCCGGAAGGAGCCTGGGCGCGACAGAAAAGATCGCGGACGAACTCAACAGCTCCATAGGCTTTGACGCAAGACTCTATAAAGAGGACATCACGGGCAGCATCGCCCACGCGAAGATGCTCTCAAAGCAGGGGATAATTACGGAAGAGGAAAAGGATCAGATCGTGGAAGGACTCGGAAAGATCCTTTCCGGTATCGATGACGGCAGCATTAAGATAGATCCCACCGCCGAGGATATCCACATGTTCGTGGAGAGCGTTCTGACCGAAATGATCGGGGAAGCGGGCAAGAAGGTACATACCGCCCGCAGCCGCAACGACCAGGTGGCCCTGGACATGAGGCTCTACCTCAGGGAGCAGTGCGATATAGCAGTATCCCTGATAAAGGATGTGATCGCTGCGGTATGCGCCAAGGCCGAGGAGTACAAGGAGTGCATAATGCCCGGCTACACTCACCTGCAGAGGGCCCAGCCCATACTCTTTTCCCATGAGATACTGACATATGCCCACATGCTCGAGAGAGACATTGACCGCTTCACAGAGACGAAAAAGAGGATGGACGTTTCACCGATAGGGTGCTGCGCCCTGGCGGGTACCACCTACGACACGGACAGGGAGTATGAAGCTGAGCTTCTGGGATTCCCGCATATAGCCCTCAACAGCCTTGACGGTGTCTCGGACCGGGATTTCTGCTGCGACTTCATCTATGACTGCGCGATGCTGATGATGCATCTGTCCCGCTTCTCGGAGGAGCTGATACTGTTCTCCTCATGGGAGTTCGGATTCATTGAGCTTCCCGAAGCTTTCACCACAGGAAGCTCCATAATGCCCCAGAAGAAAAACCCCGACATGGCGGAACTGACCAGGGGCAAGACAGGCAGGGTCTACGGGGATCTGATGGGACTGCTGACCACCCTCAAGGGCATACCCCTCGCGTACAACAAGGACATGCAGGAGGACAAGGAAGCCGTATTCGATGCGCTGGACAGCGCTTTCCTGTGTCTGAAGGTCTTTGCGCCCATGGTGGCGGGGATAAAGGCGAAGCCTGAGGTGATGCTCTCCGCCGCCAAAAAAGGCTTCATCAACGCCACTGACCTGGCGGACTACATGGTCGGCAGGGGAATGGCGTTCCGTGACGCCTATCACATCTCCGGCAGACTGGTGCATGACTGCATCGAGAAGGGCATCGTCCTGGAGGATGTGAGCATCGAGGATTACAAAAAGTATTCTCCCTTAATCGGAGAGGATGTGTATGAGGCTATAGACCTTACGAACTGCGTTCAGAAACGCCTTTCGGCGGGAGGTACATCGGTCGAAAGCGTTGAGACGCAGCTGGATCACTTCAGGAGGATCTTATCATGATAAAAGTATTCGTGGACGGTTCATCGGGAACGACGGGTCTGAGGATAAATGAGAGGCTCTCGGGACGGGATGACATCGAGATCATAAAGCTGTCGGAAGAGGAAAGGAAGGATCCTTCCGCCAGGGCGGACGCCCTGAAGATGTCGGACGTGACGTTCTGGTGTCTGCCGGATGACGCGTCGAAGGAATCCGTGGGGATGATAGATCCCTCCACAGTGGTGATCGATACTGCGACGGTACACCGCTGCGATCCCTCATGGACCTACGGCTTCCCCGAGCTCAAAGGGCAGAAGGAAAAGATTGCGGGTTCAAAAATGATAGCGAACCCGGGCTGCCACGCCAGCGGATTCGTAGCCCTGATAGCTCCTCTGGTGGAAAACGGAGCCATAGACCCGGAGGCTTTCCTGACGTTC
Organism: uncultured Eubacteriales bacterium; assembly: GCA_902796565.1. GTDB lineage: Bacteria > Bacillota > Clostridia > Eubacteriales > Anaerofustaceae > RUG14186. The sequence goes on from CADBPP010000010.1 coordinate 2,651, forward strand.
ACATCCCTGACGGGATATTCGGGAGGAGGAAAGAAGATGATAGCGGAGTATGAGGCTCCCGAGCGAGATCCGCTTCTTTCGGCACCGAGGCTATACGCACTGACCCAGGCCCACAAGCACCTGCCGGAGACGGTAAAGTACACCGGCATATCTAATGCCCCGGGATTCCTTCCCATCGTGTGCGATTTCTACAGCGGCATGCAGGTGAGCGTCGTGCTGGATGAGAGCTCGAGAAAGCTCCCGCCAAAGACGATAAAGGAGATCTACGCGGACACCTACTCCTGCGGGCTCATAAAATACTGTGAGAGCCAGGATCAGGGAGGATACATGTCGGCCCTTTCCATGAGCGGCCGGGACGACATGATCGTATCTGTCTACGGGAACGGGGAAAGGCTCCTTCTGGTATCATCCTTCGACAATCTGGGTAAGGGTGCCAGCGGAGCGGCGATACAGAACATGAACATAGCGCTGGGTCTCAAGGAAGACCTGGGACTTATAACAGAATAAGGGAGGGGAATTAGATATGGAGATCATCAGCGGAGGCATCTGTGCCCCGAAAGGATTCAAGGCTTCGGGGATACACTGCGGGATAAGGAAGAATCATGACAAGAAGGATCTTGCCATGATCGTCAGCGACGTGAAGGCTACTTCCGCCGCCGTATATACGACGAACCTGGTGAAGGGGGCGCCCATCACAGTCACTAAAAAGCATCTGGCCAACGGTATGGCAAAGGCCGTAATCGTGAACAGCGGCAACGCAAACACATGCAATTCGGACGGCCTGGAAGTGGCAGAGAAGATGTGCGGTTTCGTGGAGAAGTACACCGGAGTGCTTTCGGATGACGTTATAATCGCATCCACCGGCGTCATCGGCCAGAAACTGGATACGGACCCCATCGAGAATGGCATGGGACTTCTGACCGAGTCCCTGTCCTATGATGGATGCGACGATGCCGCAGCGGCCATCATGACCACGGACACGGTGCCAAAGATCATAGCGGTGTCATTCGACATCGGAGGAAAGGAAGTCAGGCTAGGCGGCATAGCCAAGGGAAGCGGAATGATCCATCCCAACATGGCGACGATGCTGGTGTTTCTGACCACGGACTGCGCCATCAGTTCAAGGATGCTTCAGAAGGCTCTGTCCACAGATATAGCCTCCACTTTCAACATGGTGTCAGTGGACGGTGATACATCCACCAACGACATGGTTTGCATCATGGCCAACGGCCTTGCCGGAAACGAGCTGATAAACGAGGAGGGGGAAGCCTTCGATGCCTTCATGAAGGCCCTCAATACCGTTAACATGTATCTGTGCCGCGCCATAGCAGGAGACGGCGAGGGAGCGACTAAACTGGTGGAATGCACGGTGAGCGGAGCGGCGACCCTGGATATCGCCAGGGGAGCGGCCAAGTCGGTCATCACTTCAAGCCTTGTCAAGGCGGCCATGTTCGGTTCAGACGCCAACTGGGGAAGGGTACTTTGCGCTCTGGGATACAGCGGCCTTCCCATAGACCCCGATGACATCGATGTAAGCTTCGTTTCGGCGAAGGGGGAGATCGTCGTGTGCACCGGCGGCAGGGGAGTTGATTTCTCCGAGGAAAAGGCCAAGGAGATCCTTCTTGAAAATGAGATAACCATCAGGGTCTGCCTCAACAGCGGAAGCTTTTCCGCCACAGCCTGGGGATGCGACCTGACATACGATTACGTGAAGATCAACGGGGATTACCGTACCTGAGGAGGAAAATATGAAAGCATTTACAAATCAGCAGAGGGCGGAGGTGCTCACCCAGGCACTGCCCTACATAAAAGCCCACGCCGGGAGCGTGGTGGTGGTCAAGTACGGCGGAGCGGCCATGACTGAGGAGAGCCTTAAGATGCAGGTCATGGAGGACATCGTCCTTCTGTGGCTGGTGGGTGTCAAGGTGGTCTTGGTGCACGGCGGCGGGAGCGAGATCAGCGACCTGATGAAGGCCATGGGCAAGGAGCCCGTGTTCATAGACGGTCTGAGGGTCACCGACAAGGAGACAGTGGAGATTGCCCAGATGGTGCTGGCGGGAAAGGTAAACAAGGGCCTCGTCAACCTTATCCAGACAAAGGGCGGATCCGCCATGGGCATCTGCGGATCCGACGCGAGGCTGATAGAGGCGAAGATCAAGGATGAGCGCCTGGGCTACGTCGGGGAGATCACGAACATCAACATAGAGTGTGTCAACGACCTTCTGGCCGGAGGATATATCCCTGTCATCTCCACCATAGGCTGCGACAGGGAGGGCAACACCTACAACATCAACGCAGATACGGCGGCCGCACGGATCGCGGGAGCCCTGGGAGCCGGAAGGATGATCCTCATGACTGATGTGGCCGGTATCCTCAGGGACGTGAACGACCGGTCTTCGCTGATAGCCGAACTCACTGTGGACGAAGCGAAGAAGCTTTATGAAACGGATATCATATCCGGCGGCATGATCCCCAAAGTGGACTGCTGCATCGAGGCTCTGGAGCACGGTGTGGAGCGTGCCATCATAATGGACGGCAGAGTGCCCCACGCGATCCTGATGGAGCTTCTCACCGATGAAGGAGCAGGTACTATGATTACAAAGGGAGGACAGAATGGAAACGATCAAACAGCTTGACGATACATATGTGGCCCACACCTACGGCAGGTTCCCGGTGGAACTGGTGAGCGGCTCGGGAAGCATCCTTAAGGATGTGAACAGGAAGGAATACATCGACATGGGAAGCGGCATCGCCGTATCCTCCTTCGGTGTGTGCGACAGCCTCTGGGCCGACGCCGTTTCAAAGCAGGCCCATACCCTTACCCATACATCAAATCTGTATTATACTTCTCCCTGCGCTGTGCTGGCAAGAGAGCTGTGCACCCGTACGGGCTTCAAAAAAGTCTTTTACGGCAACTCCGGAGCGGAAGCCAACGAATGCGCCATCAAGGCCGCCAGGA
>CADBPP010000011.1 GCA_902796565.1 uncultured Eubacteriales bacterium
CCGAGATGGTGAGAAGCTTGCTTCCGATGCTCTGGAAGATGTTCACCAGAAGGGCCGGGATCACGTTGGGGATGATGTAGACCATCAGGATCTTCCAGTTTCCCGCTCCGCCCATCCTGGCCTGCTCCACGTATACGTTGTGCTTTACGGAGAGCACCAGGGAACGGCTTATCCTGGCGAAGCCCGTCCAGCTGGTCAGGGACATCGCCAGTATCAGGTTCGGGATGCCGGTCCCTATGAAGCTCACCAGGGCTATGGTGAAGATGGAGCCGGGGAAGGCCATGAGCATGTCGCAGAGCCTCATGAGCACCGAATCGAAAGCCCCTCCGATGAAGCCCGCCGCGGTGCCTATGAAGATGCCAGTGGTGGCCACTATCCCCGTGACCACGAAGGCTATGAGCAGGGATGTCTTCCCTCCGTACATTATCCTGGAGTAGATGTCCCTTCCCAGCTGGTCCGTGCCGAACCAGAAGGTGGAGCTGGGCCCTTCCAGCATGTGGTCATAGAAGGTCTCCAGGGGATCGTATCTGGCGAATGAGCCCGCGAACAGTGCGAAGCATATGAAAAGGACAGCGAATGATATCGAGATCGTGAACCTTATCCACGCGCTCCTTCTGGAGCGGCTCATCTTTTTCTTTGATGTATTCATCTTTTTGCCTCCCCGCGCCTGATCCTGGGATCGATGAACTGGTATGAGATGTCCACCACCAGGTTGACCATCACGTAGATGAAGCCCATCCACAGGACATAGCCCTGGATGAGCTTATAGTCCCTGGCGGATATGGCGGCCATGGCGGCGCTGCCGATGCCGTTCCAGCTGAAGATGGTCTCCACGATCATCGTTCCGCCCAGCATCCCTCCGAAGGACATTCCCAGCATGGTTATGACCGCCAGCAGGGAATTGGGGAGCACATGACGGAAGATTATCCTTTTCCTGCTGACGCCCCTGGATTTAAGACCAGAGATATAACCCTCTCCCAGCTGTTCCACCATCACAGCCCTGATCCTGCGTATGTAGTAGGCGCTGTTGGTGATGCCCAGGGTCAGTGTGGGCATGATGATGCTTTTCCATGAGGAGAAGCCCGCCACGGGTAGTATCTTGAGCCTGACCCCGAGAAGGTAGATGAGTATCATGCCGAACCAGAAGGTGGGCATGGAGACCCCCACGAAGGAGAGGGCCCTTATGATATAGTCCGCCGTCTTGTTGCGGTATACGGCGGAGAGGATCCCCAGGGGGAAGGATATCAGTACCATCATCACGAAGGCGGAACACGCCAGCTTGATGGTATTGGGAAGTTTTCTTCCCAGGGCTGTGGCCACGGGTTCCTGATACTTTATGGAATAGCCGAAGTCGCCGTGGAAGATGCCCTTCAGCCAGGTGGTGTACTGGACCCAGAAGGGCTGGTCGAGGCCGTATTCCTTCTCGAGCGCGGCCACCGTCTCCGGGTCGTGGGTGAGGCCCATGGTGTCTATAAGTATGTCCACGGGATCCGACGGCAGCAGGTATGTAAGGCCGTAAGTCATTATGGACAGGCCGAGAAGGATTATCACCAGGGATATGAGCCTGTCACGTATCTGTCTGGCCATTGTTTCACCTCCTTTGAGGAGTTATAATACAGTCAAGGGCCCGCGACAGCGGGCCCTCGCTGTGGAAAGGAATCATTTACTTCATCGTCCAGGTGCCGTCGATAACGTAGTAATCGAGGGGATAGATCGTGAAGTCGTCCAGTACTTCTGCGTTGATGACATGATAGTTGGCCGTTGCCGCGTAGAAGCAGGCGAGGCCTTCGTCCGCGATGAACTGCGTGAGTTCCGTGAAGATCTTTGCCCTTTCGGCGGGATCGAAGGTGTTGTCGATGCGGGTCATGATCTCATCGAATTCCGGGGAGCTGTAACCGTAGAAGTTATCGGGTCCTCCGGTGCCCCATCTGTTCCTGACGGAGGACTGGCCGTCGCCGTTGTTCATGGTCTGCCATCCTCCGGAGATGATGTCGAAATCTCCCGCGGCTCTTCTGTCGGAAACGTTCTCGAGCATCTCGATCTTGACGTTGACGCCAAGATCTGCCCACATATCCTTCAGCGAGGAGTAGACCGCCGTGGATGTGCTGGAGGAGAGGATGATAGTCAGTACCAGCTCTTCTCCGTCCTTGTCCACGAAGCCGTTGCCGTCGGAATCCTCATAGCCCGCGGCCTTGAGGTACTCCTTAGCCTTTTCGAGATCGAATCCGGGGGCCTTTACGTTGGAAAGGTCATAGCCGGAACTCACCGGGAAGGCGAGGGCGCAGGGCTCCGCTGTGCCGTTGCCGACGATCTGGGCCAGTACTGCTCTGTCCACTGCCCATGTAAGGGCAAGTCTCAGATCCCTGTTCCCCAGGGGACGGTCGGGCGAGCAGTTGAAGTTGACGCAGCTGACTCTGGTTCCCAGGGCCGAGACCACCTTGTACTTGTCGCTGCCTTCGATCTGCACCAGGGAGGAGGTGGCGGGCTGGTATGCCATGTCGATCTGTCCGGAGAGAAGGGCTTCCATCCTGGTATCGGTGGCGATGTTGTAGTTGGTGATGTACTTGATGGAGGGAACTCCCTTCCAGTAGTACTCGTTCGCTTCCAGCTCCCATTTCTCATCGGGCACGTAGTCGATGACCTTGTAGGGTCCGGTGCCGATGGGATAGATGTCATAGTTGGTCATGTCCTGGGTGGTATCCAGTATGCAGCACATGGGTTCCGTGATCATGTAGGGGAATCCGCTGTAGGGTTCTGTCAGATGGAAAATGACGTACTCTCCGTCCACCTCAGCGTAGTCGAGCTTGAGGTTTGCACCTCTGGAGTTCCCTTCCGCGATACGGGTGATGGAATCCGCCACCGTCTGGGGGGTCATGTCGTTTCCGTTGGAGAACTTGACGCCCTTACGGATATGGAACTTGTAGGTCTGATGGTCGAGCATGGACCACTCGTCCGACAGGCAGTAATCCAGCTGCATGTCGGCGTTCATGACCAGAAGGGTCTCGCCGATGCCGTAGCGCATGGTCCACCATCCGCCCCAGCTGTTCATGGTGTCCACGTTGGGATTCCAGTAGATCGCCACATTGAGGTGCTGGTCTTCCTTGGGCTTTCCCTTCGAGCCGCAGGCCGTCGTCATCATCAGCATCGCGATGAGAAGGATGACCAGCACTGATCTGAGTACTTTTTTCATTTGTTTTTTTCCTCCGTTATTGGATTGATCTATATATAAACGGCGGTGCCGCTCATATACTCTCTTTTTCGGGCTTTACGGCCACTATGGTATAGCTGTAGGGGAAGGGGGAGCCTTCCAGCTTCAGCCTTATCTCTGAAAAGCCGCACCTTATGAGGGTGTCCACGTCCCACTGGGGGCGTCTCACGTGGCTGAGGGGCTGTTCGACGGCGATCCTTTCGATCACCGTATAGTCCACGTTCTCCGGATTGTGGGCGTTGTGATCCCCGGGGGAGGGGCCCTTCTCCCTTGCCTGCTGCGCCCACTTTTCCCGTCTTTTCCTCGACGCTTCGGCGAATTCCTCATCGTTGGCGGAAAGGTAGTGGTTCCCGTCCTTCATGATATATCTCCCTCCGGGGCGAAGTACCCGGTAGACCTCCGATACGGCTTTTGCCGGGTCGTCCAGGTTCCACAGGACATCCCTCTGCACCACCGCGTCGAAACATCCGTCTTCAAAGGAAAGAGCCTGGGCGTCCATCCTGAGGACATCCGCCTCAAGGCCTCTCTCCCCCGTGTTGGAGATGATCCGCTCCACCATGCCCTCGGAGTAATCCACCGCGGTGACGCGGTGCCCGAGAGCCGAGAGGATC
>CADBPP010000012.1 GCA_902796565.1 uncultured Eubacteriales bacterium
CAGACCCTCCTCCTCCATGATGGCGATGACCTTCCTGCATTCGTCCACCGTACGGCAGAAGGGGATCATGACGTTGAGGTTCTTGAGGCCGTATTCCTCACGGACCTTTCTTACCGCCTGACACTCCAGCTTGAAGCCCTCGATGTAGCGGGGATCGTAGTAGCGGGAAGCTCCCCTCCATCCCAGCAGTGCGCTGGGCTCCTCGGGCTCGAACTCGTCACCGCCCTTTAAGTCACGGTACTCGCTGGACTTGAAGTCCGAGAAGCGCAGTGTCACGGGCCTCGGGCTCATGGCCTGGCAGACCTTCCTGATGCCGTCGGAGAGCATGTCCACCACCTTCTCGGGGTGGCCGGTCTTTATGAGATACAGGGGATGTTCATGGATATATGTGGTCCAGATGAACTCCTCCCTCATGAGGCCAATGCCGTCGCAGGGGAGGCTCGAATAGCGCTCCGCCAGATCCGGGTCTCCGAGGTTCATATATATCTTTGTGCCGGTGACGGGGAACGTCTCCGCGACCGCTGTCTGGGCGGTGCCTGCGGCAGCGGCTCTGTCTGCTTCTTCCTTCTTCTCGAATTCTATCAGACCCTCGTATACGACGCCGTTGGTGGCGTCCACGGAGATCTCCATGCCGTCCCTGATGACTTCCATGGCGGCGATGCCCCTGGACTTGGTACCCACGACGCAAGGGATACCCAGCTCCCTGGATACGATGGACGCGTGGCAGGTCATACCTCCGGAATTGGTGACGATGGCTCTGGCCTTCTTCATGGCGGGCACCCAGTCGGGAGCCGTCATCTCCGTGATCAGGATCTCGCCGTCACGGAATTCGTCTATGTTTGAAACGTCGCTGATGACATGGGCCTTTCCGGATACCCTTCCCGGAGAGGCGGGCATGCCCTTGCACAGCACGGTGTAGTTTCCGGCCGCGATGTTTGCTGCCTTCTTCTTCTTCGACCAGACGGTCTCCGGTCTTGCCTGGAGGATCCAGATCTTGCCGTCGCGCTCATCGATGCCCCATTCCATGTCCATGTAGCATCCGTAGTGCTTCTCTATCCTGAGAGCGTATTCCGCCAGTTCCAGGATCTGCCTGTCGGTGAGGACCGCCCGGTCCCTCTTCTCCATGGGCACCGGCATCTCCTCGCAGTCGCCGTCGGGCTTGCGCACCAGTATGACCTCCTGGGAATACACGTCTCTGACGATGATGCCCCTGCTGGTCTTGGACACCTGGTAGTTGTCGGGCGTAACGTTGCCCTGGACCACGTATTCCCCGAGGCCGTAGGACGCCTCGATAAAGACCACGTCGTCGTGGCCGTTGGTCACGTTAAGAGTGAACATGACGCCGGAAGCCTCCGAGAACACCATCATCTGGATGGCCGCGGAGAGCTCCACCTGAGTGTGGTCAAAGCCCTGCTTTTCCCTGTAGTAAACGGCTCTGTCGGTGAAGCATGAAGCGTAGCACTGCTTTACCTTCTCCACCACCATGTCGCCGCCCCTGACGTTCAGGAACGTATCCTGCTGTCCCGCGAAGCTGGCGTCCGGCAGGTCCTCGGCTGTGGCCGAGGAACGTACGGCCACGAAGGGCTCGTCCTGGCCCACCTTGATGGAGAGCCTCCCGTATGCCTCCTTGATGGATCTCTCCAGCTCTTCGGGCATCTTTTCCGCCACGATCATGGCGCGGATCTTCTCGCAGACCCTCCTGAGAAGAGCGCTGTCCTCCACGTCGGTGAGTTCCGCCAGGGCTTCCTTGATGCGGCCCCTCAGGCCGTTCTTGTCCAGGAAGTAGCGGTACGCGTAAGCGGTGGTGGCGTAGCCGTAGGGCACCGGGACATCGGTCTTGGAAGTCATTTCTCCCAGGGAGGAGGACTTTCCGCCCACGATGGAAACGTCATCCCTTTCCAGCTCGTCAAACCATAACAGGAACTGTTCATCCTTTTTCATGTTAGATTTACCCCCAAAATATCAATGTCTGAAGCAGACAAATATTCTTTATAATTGTACCACCATATGATGAGGATGGCAACCGCATTGTTTTTCTTCAAATTTAAAAAAATATTAAGAAAAAAGAAAACGGACAGTATCCCGCCTCCGGGCGGGCGCTGTCCGCTTATATAGCGCCTCTATTTCAAATATCGCGCATTTCAGCCAAGAATTATCCTGCTTCCTTTTTCGACGCAGGTGTCGTAGAGGTAATCCAGGGTCTTGGACATCCTCATGTTCTGGGTGATCAGTTCCATGGGATAGGTCTTCTTCACCGTTTCCGGGTCGGTGTAGTAGCGCTCGGCGATGTTCGCCACCTCGGCTTCGTACTCCTCGGCGGAGACCTTGAAGTCCTGTTCATCCGCTATGGCCGCCATCACGATATCCCCCCTCAGGCGGCTCTCCGCGGCGGGGGCGATACGGCTCCTGAGCTCTTCCTTGGAAGCCCCGGTGGCCTTCACGAACTCGTCCACGTCCGTGATCTGGTAGTACTGCATCAGAAAATCCGCGAGGTAGGAGTCGGTGGCCTGCTCGAGGATCTCGGGGGGTATCTCGAAGGGGTTGGCCTTGACTATGCGGTCCAATACCTCGTTGACAGCCTTGAACTTGGCGTTGGTCCTCATATCCCGGTCGATGCGGGACGAGATGTCCATCCTGTACTCACCGACGTTCTTGAAGCCGTGGGACATGGCAAAGGTGTCGTCCAGGACGGGCAGCTTCTTGCGGTATACCTTTTTTACGGTGCACTTGAATTCGGCCCTCTTTCCGGCCAGGGATGCCTCCTGGTAATCCTGGGGGAAGGTGACGAAGATGCTCTTCGAATCCCCTGCTCCCATGCCCACCAGCTGGGGCTCGAAGCCGGGGATGAAGGTGCCGCTGCCCAGCTCCAGTTCGTAATCCTTTCCATCTCCTCCGGGGAACGCCACCCCGTCGAGGTATCCGGTGAAGTCCAGAAGGACTATGTCATGGTTCATGGCGGGAGATGAGCTCTCCTCCTTTACGGCGTGCTCCTCCAGATCCTGACGGATGGCCGCCTCTATCATCTGGGGCGTCACGGGATCCAGCACTTCCTTTACTCTGATGTTTCTGTATTCCAGCTTCGGTGTCTGCATATTTTTTCATTCCTTTCTTTCAGATCTTTTCGTATCCCTTCACTCTGAAGGCTTCCTCCCCCAGTTCCAGCTCGACTCTGAAGCCCCTGCCCGGGGAGGGTATGGCGTCGTAAAAGCCCAGGGAGCTGTCCACGAACTTCCTCATGAAGCCGCCGATGCTGCCGCCGTGGCATACCACGGCCGCCTTCATGTCCTTCTTTTCCTCGCCTATCCTGGTGAGGATCGACATGAAGCCCCGGCTGGAGCGCTCGTAAAATTCGTTGTTGGATTCCCCTTCCCGGCACTTCACTTCTCCGTTGTCGAAGTCGTCGAGCCATCTGACGTAGTCGGGATCGGTCTTCAGCTCCTCATAGGAATGCAGCTCAAAGTCCCCGAAATTCATCTCCATGATGTCCGGCACCGAGGTATAGTCCTGCTTTCCGAAGATGATCTCCAGCGTCTCGTTGCATCTTTTCATGCCGGAGGTGAAGAAGATGTCCATTCCGGTATCGTAGATGCCGGAATCCTTCAGTTCGGTGAGCTCCCTTATCCCCCTCTCCGAAAGGGGAAGATCGGTCCAGCCGCAGTAGATGTGTTCGTCCACGGCCCTGGTGCGGCCGTGGCGTATAAGGTACAGACTTACGTTCAAGACGCATCCTCCCTTCTTCCCTTGAGCCTCTCGCCGAGGCCGGCGTATACCCGGTAGACCTCATCGGCCTCCCGGCAGAAGATCTGCATCTGCTTTCCCACGTTGTCCCGGTAGAGCCTCATGAGCTTGTCGATGGGCACCACTCCGCAGCAGATGTCGTCGCAGATGATCACCTTGTCCCTGAAGTCCTCCATGTGTTCATCGAACCAGTCGAATACCGGCAGGTCCGCTTCCAGCCTTGAAAGCACCAGCCTCTCCAGGTGGCTTATGCACCTGTATGAGAAGTCCGCTTCGGTGCCGCAGCATTCATAGATATCGTTTTCCCCAAGCCCCAGCAGCTTCCTGGCGAAGTCCGTCTTGCCCTGATGGGATCCTCCGAAAATAACTATCATATATCCTCCTACAGTACCAGGGCGAGCAAGAGGTAGCACGCCGCCTCGGTCAGTATGACTCCTCCCCCTATAACGTCCCCGTTGATGCCCCCGAGAAGCTTCTCGGCGATCTTAGCCGTCAGAAGGGACACCGCCGCCGCCCCGGCGAGGCAGCAGCACATTATGGGAGAGACGAAGTATGACGCCGCAAGGGCGGCAAGGCACTGCACCGCCACGCTCGCCGTATGCAGGGGCTTTTTCCCGCTGTTGAAGTAGTACAACAGTCCCTTGTTGTTCTCCATGGGTCTGAAAGTGAAGAGCACTACGGCAAAGAGGGCCCTGGAGAAGAAGGGCACGACGCAGAGGGCCCACCAGAAAAGCTGTGATGAATAGATGACGGCAAGGGAGGAGCCCGTGATCATCAGCAGAAGACACACGCAGATCACAGCGAAGGCCCCCACGCTGGAATCCTTCAGGATCCTTCTCTTGCCCTCCATGTCCCTCGAGGAGAGAAGGGCGTCGCAGCAGTCCATGAACCCGTCAAGATGAAGAAAGCCGCTGACGAGAAACAGCGACAGGGTGAGTATCGTCCCCGCGAGGATCTCCCTGACTTCAAAGCGCCTCAGCGCCCACAGGCAGCCGGAGGTGACGGCCCCGCAGATGAGCCCGTCCGCCGGGAAGAAGGTCAGTATGGCCGCTCCCCGGGAATCCTCGAAGACGTTGTCTTTTACCTTTATCTTTGTGAACATCCCCAGGGATGCGAGAAAACTCTTTATCATGATCAAATATCGAAATACCTCAGATGGTCGTAGTTAAGATAGTAATGCTCCTTTACGGGGCCGAGATCAGTGCCCTGAAGGTTCTTCCATTCCTTGATGTTGGAAAAGAAGCATTCCAGCACTATGTCGGATCTCTCCGCGATCAGGCAGTGGCATCTTCCCAGCACGGACCGGAAGAGCTCCGTGACATCGTCGTAGATGAAGGCGTCGGAAAAGATGTAATCCGACACCACTATGAGATCCTTCGCCTTTTCGGAGAGTTCGAAGATACCTTCGCAGATATCCTCCGCCCGAACGTCGAAGCGTATCGTCTCCGCGTCCGGGAAAATGTTGTTCTGCACCAGGGCCGTGAGGGAATCCAGGAGCACGACCTCCCTCTCCCCCATCAGGGGGATGATGGATGACACGTCAGAGGGCTCCTCGTATGTCCGAAAGCCCCAGCCCTGTCTGTCGGAGATGTGCCTTCGGATCCTTTTATGGTCCTCTTCGTCATAGGGGATCATGGTGGCGGCGTATCCCAGGGTGGTGCCTTCGGTATTGAGGCTCCTGGCCAGGTACTGGGCGAACATGCTCTTTCCGCCCTTCACTCCCCCGCTGATAAATATTAGCATCGTCGTTACCCACAAAAAAGGGATGACAGATCTTCTCTGCCATCGGCTGAATGTTTATTCCTGAACGTCTATTAGGGATTTCTTGACCTTCACCAGCTCGATCTGGTTCTCAAGGAACTTGCTCTGCAGGTCGTTGAGGGTCCTCTTGTTCAGCTCGTACTCGGTCCTGAGGGCATTGTACTTGTCCTTGTACTCGTCCAGCATGTCCTTGAGCTCGATGTTCTCCACCTGCAGCTTCTCCGCCTTGTTCTTGAGGGTCTTCATGCGGTTGTCGGCGTTCGCCAGCTCCAGCTTGAGCTCCTCCGCCTGCTTTACGCTCTCGAGGTTCTTCTCGAAATCCTCTTCCTTTTCCTTCATGGCTTCCAGGAGTTCCCTGGTGGCAAAGAGCTCCTCTGCGGTATTCATCAG
>CADBPP010000013.1 GCA_902796565.1 uncultured Eubacteriales bacterium
AGCGATCATGAAATGAGCGACGCGGCGCGGGAGGAGATGGAGGGCTACGTGGAAAGGGTGAAGGAGATGTGCAGGAAGAAGTGGAACTTCCTTAAAAGGTTCTACTACCGCTTTGTGGACTGTGTGTATCTTTAGAGTCGCATTCAATGAAAGGAATGTGATGCGGCGTATACGCGACGCATCATAAAGACAATGCCTCATGAAAAAGAAAAGAAAAAGTGCTGCAAACATCTTGATGCTGGCTGTCATAGCCGTGATGCTCGTTCTGGGAGTCGTCTTCGTGGGATACATCCGGGGATGGTTCGGGGACAGCGGCGAGGCGGCTCTCCTGACCGACATCAGGGGCATCATAAACATGACCCGGGACGGCATCACATATCCCGTGGAGCAGGATACTCCCCTGAGAGAAGGTGACGTCATCACCATGGGGCCGGGAGCGTATGCCCTTGTGAGTACGGCGGACGGTACCGGGGTCTCTCTCGGAGAGAGAGCTAAGATCACGGTAACGAATCCCTCTTGCCGCTCGTTTTCTCTAGAAGTTCAGGAGGGAGAACTCTTCTGCACCGTCAGTGAAAAGGGCGTTATACGGCTCTCCTTTTCTCTCGGAAGCATACAGGCGCAGGATTCCGTCTTTGCCCTCGGCGTCAGGAGCGGCTCCGCATCCCTGGACGTTTTCGCGGGAAACGTGGAGGGCCTCGGCCCCGGAGAGACCGCCGATTATCTTTCGGGACATGAAAGGCAGAGCGGGCCTCTTGAGATAACCTCCCTGGACAGCTTCGTATTAACCCGGCTCAGGGACGCGAACAGAACGTATGAAACATGCTTTTCGGATGATGACATAACCGCCCTGGAGGAGAGGCGCAAAGAGGAAAAGGAGAGCGCGGGAGCCGGTGCTATGAACGAGGATCTGGCAATGCTGGGCCTTGAACATGAATGCACAGTCAGCATCGTCTGCCGTACCATACTGGACAACTGGGACAGGCTGGCGGTGGAAAAACAGGAATTCGTTCCGGAGGACGGCATCATTCTGGCAACCGTCAGAGTCCCCTTCGCGGAAGGGGAGAGCGCCTTCGACGCCACGAAAAGGGCATGTGACGCCTACGGTATCCAGATGGAGTACAGCTGGACTCCGCTGTACGACGCCTTCTACGTGGAAGGCATCAACCATGTCTACGAATTCGACTGCGGAGCGGAATCAGGCTGGATGTTCAAGGTCAACGGCTGGTTCCCGAATTACGGTGCCAGCTCATATATCCTCTCAGACGGGGACGCGATCATGTGGGAGTATACCTGCGTGGGGCTTGGAACAGATATCGGGGGAGGCGGCATGTGATGGAAAGGGACAGGTTCTCCAGGACTCACCCCGCGGTGACCTTTGCCTTCTTCGTTGTGGCAATTGGCCTCGGGGCCATGATAATGCATCCCGCATACATCATAGCCTCCGGGATCGCGGCTTCGAGCTACTACTGCCTGATAAAGGGCTATAAGGGACTGAAGCTGCTTCTGATGTCCATACCGCTGTTTATCTTTCTGTCCCTGTTCAACCCCCTGGTGAACCATGACGGGGAGAGGGTACTTGCCTATGTGTTCGGAAAGCCCTATACCTGGGAAGCCCTGGTATACGGCATGGCGATAGCGGGGATGCTCATAGTGATGCTCCTGTGGGCGGGATGCTTCAACCACGTCATGACCTCGGACCGCTTCATGACCCTCTTCGGGGGGATGATACCAACTCTGTCAATGCTACTTACCATGATCCTCAGGCTCGTGCCCAACATGATGAGAAAATCAAAACAGATCGCGGGGGCGAGAAAGGCCATAGGCAGGGGAGTTGGGGAAAAGGACCCCATGAAAAAGAAGGCAACAGACAGCATGAACGTAGCCTCATCCCTGCTTTCCTGGTCCCTGGAAGGGGGAGCCGTGACGGCGGACGCCATGAAGGCCAGGGGATACGGCGCGGGAAAGCGCTCCAGCTATGAGATCATACGATTCTCCCGGACTGATCTTGTAATGGCGGCAGGGATGAGCCTTCTGTTCATCGCGGTCATAAATCTTATCACAAACGGAGGGACCGTGGCCGATTACACTCCGGTCATGAACATTACAAGCATCAAGGACGGACATCTTCCGGGCTTTGCCGCCTACATCATATTTCTTATGTTACCGACTATAATGCATCTAGTGGAGGAACTGCAGTGGCGCATTTCGAGATCAGGGATCTAGACTTTTCATACGCATCCGCGAAGGGGAGAAAGTCCCTTTCGGGAGTCGATCTTACCATTGAAAAAGGGCAGTACGTGGTGGTCTGCGGTAAGAGCGGGAGCGGAAAGACCACCCTTCTGAGGCACTTAAAGCCTGTTCTCGCCCCCGCGGGAAAGAGGAGCGGAGAGATCCTTTTCAACGGAAAGGACATAGGTGCACTCACCGACAGGGAGCAGGCGGAGCTCATAGGATACGTCATGCAGGACCCGGACGATCAGATCGTGACGGACAAGGTGTGGCATGAACTGGCCTTCGGCCTGGAGAGCCTGGGATGCGATCAGAAGACCATGAGGGCCCGGGTATCGGAGATGGCCTGCTACTTCGGCATCCAGAACTGGTTCCACCGGGACGTGGCGGAACTCTCCGGAGGACAAAAGCAGCTTCTGAACCTCGCCTCCGTCATGGCGATGCACCCCCAGGTACTTATCCTGGACGAACCCACGAGCCAGCTGGATCCGATCGCGGCCAGCGACTTTCTCAACACCGTGAGGAAGATAAACCTGGAACTGGGCACTACGGTGATCATCACCGAACATCGTCTGGAGGACATCCTGCCCTACGCCGACAGGGCCATTGTAATGGACTCCGGCAGGATAATAGAGGACGACGTGCCTTCAAACATAGGAAGGGAGCTGTTCCTTACAGGCAATGAGATGTTCCACGCCATGCCCACCCCCGTAAGGAGCTTCTATCTCTGTAAAGGGGAGGGGGAGTGCCCCCTGACCGTCAGGGACGGCAGGGGCTGGCTCGACAGGGTCTTCCCCAACGGAGCGGCCGTAAGGAGCCTCCCGGAGACGGAGACCGATTACGATCCCGATGACACGGTGCTTTCCATGAAGGAAGTATGGTTCCGTTACGGAAGGGATCTTCCGGACATCCTCACGGGAGTGAGCTGCGAGATCCCGAAGGGGGTCATCTATGCCATCGTGGGAGGCAACGGCTCCGGCAAGTCCACCACCCTGAAGACCATGTGCGGGATAAACCGGGCATACAGGGGAAAGGTGGAGATATTCGGAAAGAAGATAGACAAGTACAGGGGATCGGAGCTTTTCGACCACTGCATGGCCATGCTTCCCCAGGATCCGAAGAGCCTTTTCGTGAAGAGAAACGTCATGGAAGAACTGAAGGAGATGTCAAAGGATGAGGCGAGGATAAAGGAAGTCGCCTCCCTCTGCGAGATAACGTCCCTCCTGGACTCCCATCCCTATGATCTCTCGGGAGGGGAGCAGCAGAGGGCTGCCCTCGCCAAGGTGCTCCTCACGGAGCCGAGGATACTTCTGCTGGATGAACCCACCAAGGGGCTGGACAGCTTCTTCAAGGAGACCTTCGCGGCTATCCTGAATGACCTGAAGAAGCAGGGCATAACGGTGGTGATGGTATCCCACGACGTGGAGTTCTGCGCCAGATACTCGGACATGGTGAGCATGTTCTTCGACGGACAGATCATAACTACGGACAGCCCGAAGAGATTCTTCGGCAGCAACAGCTTCTATACCACCGCGGCGAACCGCATGAGCAGACATATCTTCGACATGGCGGTGAGCATAGAGGACGTGGTGGAACTGTACAGACTCAACAGGGGAGGGGAAAGGTCATGAAAAGATCAAGAGCCATGCTCTATTTCGTTCTTGTGATCCTGATACCCCTGACTCTATACCTCGGGATCCGGCTCCCGGGCAGAAGCTACTACCTGTTGAGCGCCCTGGTGGCGGTGGAAGTCATGACGCCGTTTTTCATGACTTTCGAAAAGAGAAAACCTGCTCCGAGGGAGCTGGCCACCGTGGCGGTCATGGCGGCCTTCGTAACGATAGCAAGGGTCGGCGTGCCGATCCCCAGCTTCAAGCCAACCTTCGCGGTGATACTTCTTTCAGGCATCGCCTTCGGGCCGGAGACAGGCTTCGTGGTGGGGGCGATGGGAGCCCTCGGGAGCGACTTCTTCTACGGCCAGGGCCCCTTCACTCCATGGCAGATGATGGCCTACGGCCTCATGGGCCTGTTGGGAGGCCTTGCCTTCAGGGAAGGAAGCCCCCTCAAGAGAAAGAACCTTGTCATGGGATTCTTCTGCTTCGCGGCGACCGTCCTGATAGTCGGACCGATACTCGATACGTCTTCGGTCTTCATTACGATCTCGGTCCTAAGATGGGAGAACATACTTCCTCTGTACATCTCGGGATTCCCCGTGAATCTCACCCAGGGGGTATGCTGTTTTCTGACGCTTCTGATCTTCGGGGAAGCGATCCTGGAAAAGCTGGACAGAGTGAAACTGCAGTACGGAATGATGGAGGATACGGATGGGGTTTGAAAAAAGCCATCCCGCGGTAAATCTCATATACTTCGTTTGCGTGATAACGGGAATGATAGCCTTCGTGCATCCCGTTTATCTTGTCATATCATTTTTGTGCGCATGTATCTACAGCGTGAAGCGAAACCGCATTAAGGCCCTGTTCTTCGAGCTGGCCCTCATCCCCCTGGCGTTCATTTACGCGGCATACTACGCGAGCTATCATCATTTCGGGATGACTGAGCTTGCCGTGAACTTCGTGGGAAACAGGCTGACTCTGGAGAGCGCGGTGTACGGCCTGGTGACGGGCCTTATCATAGCGGGCGTCATGATATGGTCCACCTGCGTTTTTTCAGTCTTCACCACAGATAAGGTGGTGTATCTCCTGGGAGCTCTGAGCCCTAAGCTGAGCCTTGCGGCATCCATAATCTTAAGGATGGTCCCGAGGAGCGTCAGCGAAGCAAGGAAGATCAACACTGCCAGGGCCGGCATAGGAAGATCAGCCGGGCAGGGAAATATCTTCAGGAGGATCGTGAACGCGGTGAATATCTTTTCGATCCTCATCACCTGGCTCATAGGCACCTTCAGGTCCCTTTCCGATTCCATGCGCTCCCGGGGAAGCACCCTTAGGGGAAGGACAGCCTTCTCCATCTACCGTTTCGACTACCGTGACAGGCTCTATGTCATAGTGATGTTTTTCTTCATCACCGTTACCTTGGCGGGATACATGCTCAGGCAGACGGTGATGATCTATGATCCGAGGCTCATGTGGAATCCGGTGAGCTTTGTTTCCTATATCTTCTACACAGCCTACGCTCTTTTCTGCCTGATGCCTTTCATGCTGGAGGTATACACGGAATGGTCCTTCAGAAGAGCCAGGGCAGATATGCTCAGATAGTCATATCATTAGGATCTCTTTTGGGCCGGATCGGATCATTTTACTTGACTTTACCTTTCTTGCGCATTACAATAGATAGCGAGAAAGAGAAAGAAAGAGAAAGAAAGAGAAGATGATAGAAGGCGTTGATGTTGAATTCAAGGAACTGGATCGAATACGAGGGACGTTGCCTGACAGTATTCCAAAGGAGATCGTTGCTTTTGCGAATACAGAGGGCGGGGAGTTGTATATTGGTATTCGCAATGATGGCAGCGTGGTAGGCGTGTCCGATCCGGACGATGTCATGACGCGCATATCTAATACTGTCCACGATACGATACTGCCCGATGTAATGCCGTTTATCCAGATTCGGCCTGTAGAGTTAGAAAGTAAACAGGTAATAAAAACAACCATAGCTGTCGGGACACAGAGACCGTATTATTTGGCAAAAGAAGGGCTGAAACCCAATGGTGTGTTTGTCCGCAGAGGGTCTGCGTGTATCCCTCTTAATGAGGCCGGTATCCGGGAAATGATCATGGAGACTTCCGGTAAGTCTTATGAAGAATGCAGAAGCCTGAACCAGGATCTGACATTTGAGTCTTTGCAGTCAGAGATGGCAGCTCGGAAAATAGAATTCGGTCCTGCGCAGATGAAGACTCTGAAGATGATCGGGAGCGATGGACTGTATACGAACCTGGCGCTTCTCCTGTCAGATCAATGTGCACATACAATTAAAGCTGCGGTTTTTCAGGGCTCGGATGACGTGATCTTCAGGGAAAGAAAAGAGTTTTCAGGCTCGCTGCTGAAGCAACTGAATGATGCGTATCAGTTTCTGGATTTTTACAATAAGACAGAAGCTACTTTTACTGGATTGAGACGTACAGACCAGCGGGATTACCCGGAAGAGGCCGTCAGAGAGGCTTTGCTCAACAGCATCATACATCGGGACTACCTCTTTTCAGGAAGTACGATAATCAATATGTATGATGATCATATCGAATTCATTTCTCTTGGAGGCCTGGTCAGAGGCATTTCGATGGATGCCATCTTAATGGGAGTTTCTCAATCTAGAAATCCGAATCTGGCTTCGGTTTTCTATCGCCTTGGACTGGTTGAGAGTTACGGAACCGGAATCAGAAATATCATGAGGCTTTATAAAGGGTTTGATCGTCAACCTGTTTTTAAATCTGCAGAGGGAGCCTTTGTCGTGGAGCTTTACAATCGAAATGATCATACAGCGAACGAAGGGAACTCCGTTTTGGGAGGCATGGTCAGCCAAACAGATTTCATGCAGGAAACAGAAGAAGTACGAGCTGCTGTTTATCAAAAAGCGAAGGAGCAGGGCAAAGTGACGCGAAAAGAAGTGGAGCAGGAATTTGGTTTTGGCTCAACCAAAGCATACAATATATTGAAGACGCTATGTAAAGCAGGGTTGTTGATCCAGCAAAAAAGTGGTAATCGAACGGTTTATTTGCCATTATAGTAATACTGGCTTTTCTCAGTAAACGATAGGATATGGTCCGCCTGCGTTTTTTCAGTCTTCACCACAGATAAGGTGGTGTATCTCCTGGGAGCTCTGAGTCCTAAGCTTAGTCTCGCTGCATCCATTATCTTATGAGAGAAGTCCATCTCATGAGGTTGATCTTCTGTTTTGATGATAGTGTGTTGTCCATCAATACCCCCTAATGAGTAAATGTGCCAAAAGTACAGTTGCACTTTTGGCTCAATTATCGCATATGTGATATTTCTGTTGAATACACTATCTTATTTGACG
>CADBPP010000014.1 GCA_902796565.1 uncultured Eubacteriales bacterium
CTGCCGGCGGGGGAGACGATGCCGCCTTCCGGGGATATCCTTTCGATTACTATATCCGTCTGGTATTCGTTTTCCCTGGGCAGGGGGAGGTGCACCGTGATCTGTTTTCCGGCAGCGGAGGCTTCTCCGGTGAGGCTGATGCGGGAGATGATACGGTTCCTCACCCTCATAAAGCCCTTTTCACTCATGACGGCTCGGGCCGTGTCCCTGGGATTCTCTGATGACGTCTGAGCCTTTGCCCTTTCGGAGGGGAGGCCCTTGAGGATCGAGGCGGCGGCTCTGGAAAAGAACATTTTCCTTCCGTCAACGAATCTCCAGTGAAGGTAACCGGAGCCGATGATCCCGTCAAGGTCTTTTTCGCTGTAATCGGGGACGCTCTCTCTGAGAGAGGTGAGCACATCCTCCCGGGTGAGCCTGAACTCCTCCCGGGCGACCTCTGCCAGGTGCATCACCATCAGCATGCCTTTTTTCATCTCCTCCGGCACGCCTTCCATGCGAAGCCTTGTCTCACACAGGCGGTTCATCCCGTCGAAGTCTCCGCTGAGATAGCATGCATATATATCGGAGGGCACCGAGCATCTCAGGTAATATATCAGTTCGTTCTCACTCATTTCCTTTCTCCTCTTCGCCGGTGAGTTTTTCTCTTCTTATCCTGTCGTTTTCGATCCATTCGTCCAGTGTCAGGGGGACATAATCGCTGAACATGCAGAAGCAGTTGATCATGTTGCAGGGGATCGCTCTCGACTGCCCGGAATAGTCCTCCACCTCGGTGAGTCTGGTACGGTTTATGAATGAATTCACCAGCCTCTCATCCATGGTGTTATGGACGTGGCCGTAAAGCATGTAGGTCTTCGCGTCCCCGTTCTCCCTGAGGCGGTACTGCCCGTTGTAGCAGAATACGGGGTAATGGCAGAGGATGACCTTGCGGCCGTCGTCGTTCATCTCCCTGTAGGGAGCGATCCATCCGAAATACAGGTCGCGGTCGAAGGTGGAAGTGGAAAGGAAGCGGTCATGGTTGCCCTCCAGGAGGAACTTTTTTCCCTTAAGCTCCCTCAGCAGAAGAGCTGTCTCCGTTGCTCCGCCCCAGGAAAGGTCCCCGAGGATGACCACCTCGTCGTTCTTCCTTACGCGGCTGTTCCATCTTTCGATCATCACCCTGTTCATTTCCTCCGTGTCCGAAAAGCCCCTTCTGTCCATCTTTTCGTTCATGGCTCCGTGGAAGAAATGACAGTCTGAAATGTAGTAGCGCATCGGCTGTGTCTCCTTTGATGTATATATTGTATCACCCCGGAGCGCCCCTTTGGCATACGCCGGCGGGCTAAAGAGCGAAATGAGACTTTTTCACGGATAATATTATTATACAGCCCGTGAATCATATTGTTTTGCATCCTGAAATATGATATTCTGAACTTAGAATTTTTGAGGGTAATAATAATATTCAGAAAGGGTTTTATTAAATGACCAGAAAGTATGTTTATCTGTTTTCCGAGGGCAACGCGGACATGCGGGAGCTGCTCGGAGGCAAGGGGGCGAACCTGGCGGAGATGACCAACATCGGCATGCCGGTCCCCCAGGGCTTCACTGTGACCACTGAGGCCTGTACCCAGTATTACGAGGACGGAAGGACCATCAACGACGAGATCATGGCGGAGATCATGAAAAACGTCGAGATTATCGAAAACATAAACGGCAAGAAGTTCGGCGACAGCAAGAATCCCCTTCTCGTTTCGGTGCGTTCCGGGGCCAGGGCATCCATGCCCGGCATGATGGATACCATCCTCAACCTCGGTCTGAACGATGAAGTGGTGGATGCCCTTATAAAGGGCAATCCCGATCCCGTCTTCGAGAGATTCGTGTACGATTCATACCGCCGTTTCATCCAGATGTTCTCCGACGTCGTCATGGAGGTGGGAAAGAGCAGCTTCGAGCGCCTCATCGACAAAATGAAGGAAAAGAGGGGAGTAACCTATGACGTGGAGCTCACTGCGTCCGACCTCAGGGAACTGACGGTCCAGTTCAGAGATGCCTACAGGGAGGCCACAGGGGAGGAATTCCCGTCGGATCCCAAGGTGCAGCTCTATGAGGCAATCAGGGCCGTGTTCCGCTCCTGGGACAACGAGAGGGCCAACGTATATAGAAGGGACAATGACATCCCCTATTCATGGGGCACCGCGGTCAACGTCATGCCGATGGTGTTCGGAAACCTCAACGACAACTCCGGTACCGGCGTCGCCTTCACGAGGAATCCCGCCACGGGGGAGAAGAAGCTGATGGGCGAGTTCCTGGTGAACGCCCAGGGCGAAGACGTGGTGGCGGGCATCCGCACCCCCATGCCCATCGACCAGATGGCGGAAAGGTTCCCGGAGGCATACAGACAGTTCACCGAGATCTGCGATACCCTGGAGAAGCACTATCACGACATGCAGGACATGGAGTTCACCGTGGAGAACGGAAAGCTCTACATGCTTCAGACAAGAAACGGCAAGAGGACCGCTCAGGCCGCTCTGAAGATCGCCTGCGACATGGTGGAGGAGGGTTCGATCACGAAGCGCCAGGCCGTCATGATGGTGGAGCCGAGAAATCTCGATACGCTGCTGCACCCCTGCTTCGATCCGGAGATCCTCGCAAATTCAAAGGAACTGGGCAAGGGCCTGGGAGCGTCTCCGGGAGCGGCCTCGGGAAAGGCCGTGTTCACCGCCGATGACGCGAAGGCATGGCATGACAGAGGAGAAGAAGTCATCCTCGTCAGGCTCGAGACCAGCCCCGAGGACATCGAGGGCATGAAGGCCGCCAGGGGCATACTCACCGTCAGGGGAGGAATGACATCCCATGCCGCTGTCGTTGCCAGGGGAATGGGCACCTGCTGCGTTTCCGGATGCGGAGACATCAGGATGGATGAGGAGAACAGGTGCTTCGAGCTGGGAGGAAAGACCTTCCGGGAAGGAGATTTCATCTCCATAGACGGAAGCACCGGAAAGATATATGAAGGCGTGATCCCGACGGTGGACGCCACCATCACGGGAGAATTCGGAAAGCTCATGAGCTGGGCGGATGAATTCAGACGCCTCAGGGTGCGCACCAACGCAGACAGTCCCGAGGACGCCGCGAGGGCGGTGGAGCTGGGAGCCGAGGGCGTGGGCCTCACCAGGACGGAGCATATGTTCTTCGATGCCGACCGTATCGCCGCATTCCGCGAGATGATCTGCTCCGATACCGTCGAGGAAAGAGTTGCAGCCCTCAGCCGCATCGAACCCATGCAGCAGAAGGACTTTGAGGGGATCTACGAGGTCATGAAGGATCTTCCCGTGACCATCCGTTTCCTGGATCCGCCCCTGCACGAGTTCCTGCCCACGGAGGAGGCTGACATAAAGGCCCTCGCGGAAGCGAAGGGCAAGAGCGTTGAGGACATCAAGGCGCTCATCAGCTCCCTTCATGAATTCAACCCGATGATGGGCCACAGGGGATGCCGTCTCGCGGTCACGTATCCCGAGATCGCCGAGATGCAGACCACTGCCGTCATAAAGGCAGCCATCGAGGTCAACAGAAGGCACCGCGGCTACCGCATCAAGCCCGAGATCATGATCCCCCTCGTAGGGGACGTGAAGGAATTCAGATATGTAAAGAATATCGTGAAGACCACCGCGGACAGGATCATCAGGGAGTCCGGAGAGGAGCTTGAGTACTTCATCGGCACCATGATCGAGATCCCGAGAGCGGCCCTTACCGCCGACGAGATAGCAAAGGAAGCCGACTTCTTCTCCTTCGGGACAAATGACCTTACCCAGATGACCTTCGGCTTCAGCCGTGACGACGCGGGCAAGTTCCTGGAGTCCTACTACGACACCAAGATCTATGAGAACGATCCGTTCTCAAGGCTTGACCAGAACGGTGTGGGCAAGCTGGTGGAGATGGCCTCAAGGCTCGGAAGGGAAGCCAATCCCGCGATCCACATGGGCATCTGCGGCGAGCACGGCGGAGATCCCTCCAGCGTGGAGTTCTGCCACAGGGTCGGACTGGATTACGTATCCTGCTCCCCCTTCCGTGTGCCCATAGCCCGTCTTGCGGCAGCCCAGGCCGCCATCAGGAACGCGAAGTGATATGTGAATATGCAAACATCAAAGGACCCGGCGAGCGATCGCCGGGTCCTTCGTCTGCGCACCGTAATGATGTGAAACCGGGAAGGATAGGTGTATAATTGCACTGATGCTTCGCTGAAGCATAACAGGCTGATTAAAAAACTGGCAGGGAAAAAATGAAAGAAATATCTTTTGCTGCGGGAGAATGCTTCTTTACCGTGTTGTGGCTCCTGGCACGGCTGATCGTATGGATCAGAAACAGGAGGATAGATTGGAAGAGGGAAGCGATGCTGATGCTGATATATGTAAACCTGGCGGTGATAATCCGCTTCTCGTTCTTTCCGATGGAAAGATCTGGCGGAAGGATACAGCCGCTGCTGTTCGATCCGGGAAGTGTATTCCCCTTTGATGTCAATCTCGTGCCCTTCGTCCATATGCGGGACTATGTCTCGGACAGGGCGGAGCTGATGAATTTCATCGGCAATATCGCCATGTACATACCCAGCGGCATCATACTGCCCGTAGTTTACACAAAGCTTGACAGCTTCCCGAAGACGGTGGCGGCGGGCGCCCTTATATGCCTGTGCGTGGAGATACTGCAGCTGCCGCTGTTCGTCAGGGTCTCCGATGTGGACGATATCATCATGAACGTCACCGGTGTGATCATCGGCTGGTGCATATATGCTCTGGCGGGGCTGGGCGCAAAGCTTATCCATAGGTGTCTGAAAGGGGAGAGATGATGGAGTATGTGAGAGTCACGAAGGATAATCTTGAAGAGGAGCATATCTGCTGCGCCATCTCGAACAGCAATGATGTACAGGTGGCATCCAAGAAAGCCTGGCTGGCACAGCGCTTCGACGAGGGACTGGTGTTTCTCAAGAGCGCCGAGCGGGGGAAGTGTTTCATTGAGTATATCCCCGCCGAAAACGCCTGGAACCCCATAGACGCGGAGGGATACATGTATATAGACTGCCTGTGGGTGTCCGGCTCCCTCAAGGGCCACGGATATTCCTCGGATCTTCTTTCGGAGTGCATCCGCGACAGCAGCCTCAAGGGGAAAAAGGGCCTTTGCATCCTTTCCTCAGGGAAGAAAAAGCCTTTCCTCGCGGATCCTAAGTACCTTGAACATAAGGGCTTCAGAGTGTGTGACGAAGCGGATAACGGCATACAGCTGTGGTACCTGCCCTTTTCGGAGGATGCGGATCCTCCCCGTTTCATGGAATGGGCGAGACGTCCCCGTATCGATGAAAAAGGGTACGTGCTTTACTATACCGATCAGTGTCCCTTCAACGCGAGATATGTCCCGGAATTGATAAAAACGGCCCGGGAGAACGGCATAAGCTTCACCCCGGTGCACCTGGTGAGCAGGGATCAGGCCAGGAGCGCTCCCACACCCGTCACCACCTACGCGCTCTTCTGTGACGGGGAATATGTCACGAACGAACAGATGAACGCTAAAAAGTTCCTGAAGCTTGTTACGGAGCGGATAGCTTCTGAAAATTGAAAACGGATGGAGGCTGAGTTATGGAAAAGGACGATACAGTACGGATAGCCCTTGCTTCCCCGGCATATGAGCCGCAGGCGGATATGGAAGCGCGCCTCGGCATGATCTCGGACATCAGCTTTACCGCAGCCATGAAGGGTGCGAAGGCGGTATGCTTTCCCGAGGCTTTTGTCACGGGCTATGCGCCGAAAAGGGCTGCGGAACTTGCCGTCACAAGAGACAGCGGAGCCGTCAGGGAACTTTCCGCCCTCAGCGCCCGGACTCACATCGATATCCTCGCGGGCTTCATGGAAGCCGTCTCAGACGGATACTGCGTCACCCACGGACTGTTCCGTCCCGACGGGGATAGCTTCTTTTACCCAAAGAGCCATCTCGGGGAGTCGGAGAAGGAAGTGTTTCTGCCGGGAGGCAGTCTTGAAGTGTTCCCCATGAGCTGCGGGCTCACGGCGGGGTTCCAGCTTTGCGTGGAGCTGCATGTGCCGGAGATGACACAGGAACTGTCCCGCAGGGGAGCGGACATCATCTTCTGTCCCCACTCGGTGCCCGGCTCCTCCGCAAAGAGAAAGGGCCTGTGGGAAAAGCTCCTTTCCGCCAGGGGCTATGACTCCAGGACATATATCGCATGTCTGAATGACA
>CADBPP010000015.1 GCA_902796565.1 uncultured Eubacteriales bacterium
AAAATCTTGTATTTAAGCCAAAAAATAAGGCATTTTTCTTTGCTGGTGAACCGCTTTTTTCTTTGAAAATCCGTTCGATTGTGATATAATAAAAAGGTTAGGAGATCACCCCGAAAGCCCCCTGGGGCACACCGGGAAACGACAGTAATGCACGTCATTTCGATGTCCCTTGACGCCTTCAGAAATATTTCCGCGGCGCGTCTCGAATTCAGTCCCCATCTGAATATACTCCTGGGTGACAACGGTCAGGGAAAGACGAATACCATAGAGGCCCTGTGCCTCGCCCTGAGCGGAAAAAGTCCCCGGGAATCCACCGGCGAGAACTTCATTATGAAGGGCCGGGATCGCTCCGTCATCGTTTGTGATGTAAAGAGCGACGATCTTACCGACCCGAGAGTCAGTCTCACCATAACCCGTGAAGGTAAAAAGCATACCCTGAACGATTCCAGGATCCGCTCCCGACAGAGCCTGCTGGACATGTTCTCCGTGGTCTTTTTCGGGCCCGACGATTTGAGACTGGTGAAGGACTCCCCCCAGGTGAGGAGGGACTTTCTGAACGAAGCCATCTGCTGTCTGTATCCCGGTTACACCGCAGTACTGTCGGAATACAGCCGCACCCTCAGGCAGAGGGGGACGCTTCTGAAGGACTATTCACCGTCGGCACTGCCGCTGCTGGAAGTGTATGACGACACCCTGGTGAAGACCGGGAGCACCCTTATAAAGTACAGGATAAGGACATTGAAGCAGCTGGGAAACCTGGCCGCCGCGAGATATGAAGCCATAAGCGGAGGCAGGGAGAGGATCTCGGTATCATACATAAGCGACATTCTTAAAAGCGCCGCTTCCTCCGACGAGATAGAAGGCCTGTACGCTTCTGCCCTCAGGGAGGCCAGAAGGAACGACATCTACATGAAGACCACCACCGTCGGCGCCCACCGGGACGATATCAGCTTCTTCCTCGACGCATCCCCCGCCAGGAAGTTCGCGTCCCAGGGACAGCAGCGCAGCATAGCGCTGAGCATGAAGACGGCTCTCACGGACCTTATAAGGGAAGTGAAGCATCAGGACCCCCTGATCCTGCTGGACGACGTGATGAGCGAGCTGGACAGGGGAAGACGGGACGCCATAGCGGGGATGCTCGGCGGCTCACAGGTATTCATTACAGGCTCCGGAGTGGATTTCATTCCCTCGGGAGATGACGCCCGCACCTTCAGGGTGCAGACAGGAAACATAACACAGGAAACAGTTTGACGAACAGGAGAGAAAACATGGCAACCAACACTTACGACGCCAGCGGCATCAAGGTCCTGGAGGGCCTCGAAGCCGTACGCAAGCGTCCCGGCATGTACATCGGAAGCACAGGACGGGACGGACTGCATCATCTCGTGTACGAGATCATCGACAACTCCGTGGATGAGGCTCTGGCGGGGTACTGCAAAAACATCGATGTCATCATCAATCCCGGAGAGACCATCACCGTCATAGATGACGGCCGCGGCATCCCGACGGGCATACATCCGCAGTACAAGAAAAGCGCTGTGGAGATAGCTCTAACGAAGCTCCACGCAGGAGGAAAGTTCGACAACACCAACTACAAGGTGTCCGGCGGTCTGCACGGCGTCGGCGTATCTGTGGTCAACGCCCTCAGCGAGTGGCTCAAGGTCACCGTCTACCAGGACGGCAAGATCTTCGAACAGAACTATGAGAGGGGCAAGCCCCTGGACGAGCTCACCGTGGTGGGAAAGACGAAGCGCACCGGCACCACTGTATCCTTCAAGCCGGACTATGAGATCTTCTCGGAACTGGTGTACAGCTATGACACGCTGCGCCACCGTATACAGGAGCTGGCATTCCTCAACAAGGGTCTGAGGATCACCCTCAAGGACGCCCGTACCGAGGACGGAAAGTACGAGGAGTTCCACTACGAGGGCGGTATCGTCGAATACATCAAGCTTCTCAACTCGGGCAAGGAGCCTCTGACTCCCAACGTGATCTACTTCGAGAAGTCCACCGACGCGGGAGAGCTGGAGATCGCCATGCAGTACACCGACAGCTACAACGAGAGCATCTCCTCCTTCGCCAACAACATCAATACCACAGAAGGCGGAATGCACGTCAACGGCTTCAAGAGCGCCCTGACCCGCTGCATCAACACCTACGGACAGAAGTTCAACTTCCTCAAGAAGGACAAGGGCGAGACCCTTTCCGGCGAGGATATCCGCGAGGGCCTCACGGCAATCATCTCGGTGAAGCTCAAGAACCCCGAGTTCGAGGGACAGACCAAGACGAAGCTGGGCAATCCCGAGATCAGGGGAATGGTGGATACCATAGTGGGAAGTGTTCTGACCTCATATCTCGAGGAACATCCCCAGGAAGCCAAGATCATCATGGAGAAGGCCACCCTCGCCTCCCAGGCCAGGGCCGCAGCCAAGAAGGCCAGGGAGAACGTCAGAAGGAAGAGCGGACTTGATACAGCGGCCCTCCCCGGAAAACTCTCCGACTGCGCGGACAAGAATCCCGCCAACTGCGAGATCTACATAGTGGAGGGAGACTCCGCAGGAGGCAGCGCGAAGCAGGGACGGGATCCCAAGACCCAGGCGATACTCCCCCTGAGAGGCAAGATACTAAACGTGGAGAAGGTAAGGCTCGACCGCATGCTCTCCTCGGATACGATAAAGAGCATGATCACGGCCTTCGGCACCGGTATCGGAGAGGACTTCGACATAGACAAGGCCAGGTATCACAAGATCATCATCATGACCGATGCCGACGTGGACGGAGCCCATATCAGGACACTGCTGCTGACGTTCTTCTACCGCTACATGCCCGGACTCATAGACCACGGCTACGTGTACGTGGCCCAGCCGCCCCTCTACAAGGTCCAGAAGGGAAAGGACATCCGCTACTGCTACGATGAGGAACAGCTGGAGGCGATCTACACCGAGATTGGCCGTGACAAGACGGAGCTGCAGCGCTATAAGGGCCTGGGCGAAATGAACCCCGAACAGCTGTGGGAGACCACGATGAATCCCGCTAACCGCACCCTGCTGAAGATCAGCATCGAGGACGCCGTACAGGCGGACTACGTATGCTCCATCCTCATGGGCGACCAGGTCCAGCCCAGAAGGGATTTCATCACGGAGAACGCCACCAAGGTGGAAAATCTTGACATTTAAAGGTGAGAAATGGATAAGGACACAAAGAACAACCCGCCCGTTGAGGAGGTCAGCTCCTACGACGACGTAAAGCACATAGATTTCGTTGACACCATGCAGAAGTCCTACATCGACTACGCCATGAGCGTTATCGTGGGAAGAGCTCTGCCGGATGTCAGGGACGGTCTCAAGCCCGTCCACAGAAGGATACTCTACGGCATGGAGGAACTGGGGGTAAGAGCCAACAGCGCCTACAGGAAGAGCGCCCGTATCGTGGGCGACGTCATGGGTAAATATCATCCCCACGGCGACGCTTCCATCTACGACGCCATGGCGCGTCTCGCCCAGGATTTCTCCACCCGGTACATGCTGGTGGATGGCCAGGGCAACTTCGGTTCCGTGGACGGGGACTCCCCCGCCGCCATGCGTTACACGGAAGCCAGGATGTCGAAGATCGCGTCCGAGATGCTTCGGGACATCAACAAGGACACCGTGGACTTCGGTCCCAACTTCGACGAGAGCCTGAAAGAACCGCTGGTTCTCCCCTCCAGGTTCCCGAACCTGCTGGTAAACGGCTCCAACGGCATCGCCGTGGGTATGGCGACGAACATACCTCCCCACAATCTCGGTGAGGTCATCGACGCCACCATCGCCCTGATGGACGATCCCTCCCTTACGGCGCTGGACCTTACGAAATACATCAAGGGACCCGACTTCCCCACCGGAGGCATCATTCTGGGACGCAGCGGCATGATAAGCGCCTATACCACCGGAAGGGGCCGCATCAGGGTAAGAGCCAAGGCTGAGATAGAGCAGGTCTCCAATACCCGTCAGAGGATAGTGGTATCCGAACTTCCCTACATGGTCAACAAGGCCAAGCTGGTGGAAAAGATGGCGGAGCTGGTCCGGGACAAGAAGATCGTGGGCATCTCCGATATCCATGACCTTTCCGACAGGAAGGGCATGAGGATAGTCATTGACCTCAAGAAGGACGCCAACGCCCAGGTCATCCTCAACCAGCTTTACAAGAACACCCAGATGGAGGATACCTTCGGAGTCATCATGCTGGTGCTGGACCACAACCAGCCGAAGGTGCTGGATCTCAAGCAGATCCTGGAATGCTACATCGCCCATCAGAAGGAAGTCATCGTAAGAAGGACGAAGTTCGACCTGGACAAGGCCCTGGCCAGGGCCCACATCCTGGAAGGACTACTTATCGCCCTGGACAACATTGACGAGGTGATAAGGATCATTCGTTCCTCCTATGACGACGCCGAGGAGCGCCTGATGAAGCGCTTCGAGCTCTCCGCCATACAGGCCAAGGCCATCGTGGACATGCAGCTTCGAAGGCTGCAGGGCCTCGAGAGGGAGAAGCTTGAGACGGAATACGCGGAACTCGAAAGGATGATCGCCTACTACAGGGCCGTTCTCGAGAACGAATCCATGGTCATCGACATCATCCGCGACGAAATGACAGAGATCAAGGACAAGTACAACGACGAGCGCCGCACCGGCTTCGACAACGACGCCGAGGATATCGAGATCGAGGATCTCATCCCCGAGGAGGACGTGGTCATCACCATCACCCACGTGGGATATGTCAAGAGGCTGCCCGCCAACACATACAAGGCCCAGAAGAGGGGCGGAAAGGGCATCACGGCCCACGCCACCAGGGAGAACGACTTCGTGGAGCATCTGTTCATGACCTCCACTCACAGCTACATCCTCTTCTTCACCAACAAGGGCAAGGTATACCGCCTGAAGGCATACGAAGTGCCCGAGGCGGGAAGGATGGCCAAGGGAATGGCTATAGTGAACATCCTGGCTATCGAGCAGGGTGAGAAGATCACAGCCGTTATACCCGTGAAGACCTTCGACGAGAGCTCCTATCTCGTCATGGCCACCCGCAGCGGCCTGATCAAGAAGACCGCTCTGTCGGAATACAATTCCTCCAGAAAGAGCGGCCTCATCGCCATCAATCTGGCTGAAGACGACGAACTCATCGACGTCAAGCTCACCGACGGAAAGTCCAACATCATCATGGGCACCAGGGGCGGTTACGCCATCGTGTTCAGCGAGGATGACATCCGTCCCATGGGCAGGGTCGCCATGGGCGTCAGAGGCATCAGGCTCTCCCCCAGGGACGTGGTCATATCCATGGATATCGCCGAGGAAGGAAAGCACATCCTCACCGTCACGGAGAACGGCTACGGCAAGCTCACGAAGACGAGCCTGTACCCCGTACAGGGCAGGAGCGGAAAGGGCGTTCAGAACTACAAGTTCAACTCAAAGACCGGGGAAGTCGCGGATCTTCTGTGCATAGACCGGGAGGAGAACGACGTCATGATCATCTCCGACGAGGGTGTGGTCATCCGCATGAGCGCCTCCGAGATCTCCACCATGGGAAGGAGCACCTCCGGAGTGAAGCTGATGCAGCTTGATGAGGATATCAGCATAGCCGCCATCGCCAAGGTCAGCAAGGACGAGGAGATCGAGGAGGAGAGCGCGGAATAATTCAAAGCTCCTGCGGAGGCTTTAATGAGGATCTACAGTGTTTCAGTCGGAGAGCTGTGCGCCATGAGCATGCTCTCCGGCTCCATAGACAACAGGTTTTCATCCCATTCAAGACTGATGGAGGGCATACGCCTCCATCAGTACATCCAGAGCAAGTACGGCCCTGACGATCTGTGCGAACAGACGATGGATCACAGGGCCGTTTTTGGTGATGTCGTACTGGAGATCTCCGGCAGGGCCGACGGGATCCTGGATACCGCCGGGGATCCGATGGTGGAGGAGATCAAGTCCACCACCAGGGACCTGTCGGAGATGACCGGTCCCAATCCGGGCCATCTCGCCCAGTGCAGGTGCTACAGCTACATCTACATGGTCCATAACGATCTCGACTCCATCCGCTACAGGGTCACCTACATCTTCGCCGGCGAGAAGCATGATCTGAAATGCTTTGAGTACCGCGACAGCCGCGAAGAGCTGGAAAAGCACTTTTTCTCCCTGGCCGAGGAGTGGATACGGCACATAACAGAGATCGAGAAGTACGAAGCGGAACGCAATGAGAAGATAAAGGCGATGAAGTTCCCCTTTGAGTTCCGCATGTACCAGAAGGAGACCATCAACAGGATCTACAGGGTGATCAAGGAGGGCAAAAACGTATTCATGAACGCCCCCACCGGGAGCGGCAAGACCCTCAACAGCCTCTATCCGGCCATCAAGGCGATGCCCTACCTGACCCATCCCAAGATCTTTTATCTTACCGCCAAATCCACCCAGAAGGCGGTGGCCCTCAACGCCCTCTCGATCCTCAGGAAAAAGGGCCTTCCCATAAGGAGCCTGGTGCTGACCGCCAAGGAGAAGGCCTGCAGGCTGGATGTGACCAGCTGCAATCCCCAGGACTGCCCCTATGCCCTTGATTACTATGACAAGCTCAGGGACAGGCGGGATGAGATGCTCGGCAGCAGGAAGGTATTCGACGCGGGGGACTTCCAGGAGCTCTCCGAGGAACACATCATGTGCCCTTTCGAGATGTCCCTGGACTTTTCGGAATGGGCGGATGTCATTATCTGCGACTACAATTACGTTTTCGACCCTTCAGCGGCTCTTAAACGGTATTTTGAGGAGGATGCCAAAGGGGATTACATCTTCCTGGTGGACGAGGCTCACAACCTTCCTGAGCGAAGCAGGCAGATGTACTCGGAGGTGATAAGCCG
Source organism: uncultured Eubacteriales bacterium (assembly GCA_902796565.1). Classification (GTDB taxonomy): domain Bacteria; phylum Bacillota; class Clostridia; order Eubacteriales; family Anaerofustaceae; genus RUG14186. The sequence continues at coordinate 6,878 of CADBPP010000015.1, forward strand.
CTCCGACCTTCTGAAGCTGAAAAAGACCGCACCGACACTGAAGGTCCTCTCATCCTGCGCCGACGAGATACTCGACTGTATGGCGGAATGGCAGCGGGACGCCATGGACAATGACGCCTATATATTCAGGGAGCCCTCCACCACCTTCTACATGATCCTCTCCCACTTCTGCCAGGAAGCCGACAGGTTCCTTTCCAGGGCCAAGAGGGAGGACGAGAGGTATTCCTTCATCCTGGACATGTACTTCAACATCACGAAGTTCATGAGCATCTGGGATCTGAAGAACGATTCCCACGTGTTCTATTATGACGTGAAGGAGGAGTTCTTAAAGCTCTTCTGCACCGACGCGAGGGAGTATCTCAGCGACATCCTCAAAAAAGGCCAGAGCGCCGTGTTCTTTTCCGCGACCCTCACCCCACTGGACTACTACTGCGAGATCCTGGGAGGAGCCAGGGACGACTATCTCATGAACGTGAAGAGCAGCTTCGACCCGGACAACTTCAGGATCGCTGTGGACACATCCATCAGGACAACCTATCAGAAGAGAGCCATGTACTATGCCGAGGCCGCGGAGAGGATCAATACGGTCATCTCCAGCAAAAGGGGCAACTATATTGTCTACTTCCCCTCCTACGCATATCTGGAAAGTGTTTACGAGGAATATAAAAAGCTTTTCGAGGATGAGGTGCTGGTGCAGACCAGGGGGCTGGATGAGAATGCCAGAAAGGAGTTCCTCGCGAACTTCACCTCCCAGAGCGCCGTCACCGCCTTCGCCGTGATCGGAGGAGTCTTCTCCGAGGCGGTGGACCTGGTGGGCGACAAGCTCATCGGAGCCGTCATCTGCGGGGTCAGCCTGCCGATGATCTGCACCGAAAGGGAGCTGATCAGAAACCACTATGACGAGACCGGGCGCAGCGGCTTCGACTACGCCTACGTCTATCCCGGGATGAACAAGGTACTGCAGGCCATGGGGAGGGTAATCCGCACCCAGGACGACAAAGGCTGCGCGGTGCTTCTGAATGAAAGGTTCCGCTACAGCGCATACAGAAAATGCTTTCCGCCTCATTACGGACACATGGTGTTCGTGAACAGCGGAAAGCAGCTCAAACAATATCTGGACTATGCAGGCGCCGGCGGTGAATTCTCCGACGAACCCTTTTACGAGGAGGAATGAATATCAGCCGAAAAGCTGTCTGACTGATGCGGACAGCTTTTTTTCTTCCTCCCTCGCGCTGTCTTCATCATCGCTTTTAACGGAAAGATACACCTTCAGCTTAGGCTCCGTACCGGAGGGCCTCACAACGACTGTGCCACCGTCGGGCAGGTAGAACTTCAGTACGTCCGATACGGGAAGACCCTCGATACCCCTGCTGTAATCCTTCACGCTCACGGTCTCTATCCCCGCGGGGGAAAGGCCGCTTTCCCTCAGTTTCTCCATGATCTGCCTCATCCTGTAAAAACCCTCCTGTCCCTCGAAGCCGAAGGAATACAGGGTATTGAGGTAGTAGCCGTACTTCGAATAGAGCTCTGCGAGTTTTTCCGGAAGGCTCTTTCCCCTGGCGCGGTAATAGGCGAACATGTCGCAGATCATCATGGACGCCACCACGGCGTCCTTGTCCCTGACGTAGGTGCCCGCGAGATACCCGTAGCTCTCCTCAAATCCGAAGACGTAACGGGACTCCTCGCCCTTCTCCTCCAGGAAACCTATCTGTTCCCCGATGTACTTGAAACCGGTGAGGACATCCTTTATCCTGACGCCCCAGCGCTTCGCGATGGGTTCGATCATCTCCGTAGTGACTATGGTCTTGATGATAAGGGGATCCTCGGGCATGGTGTCCTTGAAGCATCTCAGCTCGCAGATGTATTCCGTGAGAAGTATCCCCGTCTCATTGCCGGTGAGGAGCCGGTACTCTCCGTTGTCCTTCACCGCGATCCCTACCCGGTCACAGTCGGGATCCGTGGCGATCAAAAGGTCGGCCCCGGCGCTTTTCGCCTTCTCTATGCCCTTTTCCATGGCCTGCCTTATCTCCGGGTTGGGATAGGGACATGTGGGGAAAGTGCCATCGGGCTCCCTCTGCTCCTCCACCACGGATATGTTCGTATATCCACATTCGCTCAGGGTCCTTACGACGGGTCTGAGCCCCGTACCGTTAAGGGGCGTATACACTATGGCCACGTCCCGGTCCAGTTCTTCCTCATCCGCCACCAGGGACTGGCTTTTTACGTTTTCGATATATGCCGTCACCGTATCCTCCCCGATGAAGCTGATCATTCCCTTCTCAAGCAGTTCATCCCAGCTTCCGAATGAGACATCTTCGAAATAGTCGGCTTTGTCTATGAAGGAGGATATCTCCGAGGCCGCCTCGTCCGTGACCTGGCATCCGGCTGAGTTGTAGACCTTGTAGCCGTTGTACTCCGAGGGATTATGGGACGCGGTCATCATCACTCCCGCGGCGCATCCGAGGTGTCTCACGGCGAAGGAAAGGGCCGGGGTGGGCATCAGCTCCGGATAGATGTATACCTTAATGCCATTTTCGGCGAAGACCGCCGAGGCCTCCCTGGAAAAGTACTCTGATTTGATCCTGGAATCGTAGCTCACGGCGATGCTCCTCTTCCCTTCGGGGAAGTGAGCCTTCACATAGTCCGCCAGGCCCTGGGAGACCCTGCCCACAGTATATACGTTCATGCGGTTCGTTCCTGCACCGATGATGCCCCTGAGGCCGCCGGTGCCGAACTCCAGCTGTCTGTAAAAGCGTTCCGTTACGGCAGCCTCATCCCCGGCCACCGACTCCAGCTCTGAGGTCAGATCCCTGTCCCGGAGAGCCTTTCTGAGCCAGAGCTCATATGTTTCCCTGATCTTTGTGTCCATTGAAAACCTCTCTGATTGTTTATGACAGATATTAACAGCCGGCACGGGGCCGGCCGGAATTATTCATATATCTCCCTTACCAGCTCGATGCCCGTGCAGCGTAAGGTAGCATCGTCCAGAACGAACACTGCTCCGTTGAGCTGGGTGCGGCCATCCGCAGTCTCATAGCGGCTGCGGCGCTGGGTAATATAATTCTTCACGATGATCTGGCGGTCCACCCCTATGACCCCGTCATAGGGCCCTGTCATGCCGATGTCGGTAAGGTATCCCGTTCCTCCGTCAAGGATCCTCGCGTCATTCGTCTGCACATGGGTGTGGGTGCCGTATACGATGCTGGCCCTGCCGTCGGCATGGTAACCGAAGGCGATCTTCTCACTGGTGGCCTCTGCGTGAAAATCCACGACGATCACATCGCTTAAGGGATGGATCTTCTCATAGATCTCGTCAAAGGCCAGGAAGGGATTGTTCAGCGGCTCCATGAAAGCGGTGCCTGAAAGGTTCACCACCCCTATCCTCACCGCCCCGAGGCGGAAGACGGCCCAGCCCTTTCCCGGGCAGGGCGAGGGATAGTTGGCGGGACGGATGATCCTGTCTGTTTCCTGGATCACGTTGTTAAGATCCTTCTTGTCCCAGATGTGGTTCCCGCTGGTATAGACATCCACCGCCTTGACGGCGAGAAGCTCCCCGGCGTTTATCGCGGACACGCCGCTGCCGCCGGAGGCGTTCTCACAGTTCACAATAAGAAAATCCGCACGGTATTTTGCGCGGATTTCCCCTGCTTTGCTGATTATTATGCCGCGTCCGGGCCTTCCGAACACGTCTCCCAGTGCCAGGATCCTCATTCGTCCTCTTTCCTACTTGGCATATTCCGTCGCTCTCGTCTCCCTGATAACGTTGACCTTGATCTGTCCGGGATATTCGAGATCGTTTTCTATCTGCTTGGCTATGTCCCTGGCGATGTGCACCATCTTCAGGTCGTCCACCACTTCGGGCTTGACCATTATGCGCACTTCCCTGCCGGCGGAGATTGCGTAGCACTTGTCGATGCCGTCGAAGCTCTTCACCAGCTCCTCCAGCTTCTCGAGCCTTCTGGTGTAGCTCTCAAGAGTCTCCCTTCTGGCTCCGGGCCTTGCCGCGGAAATGGCGTCCGCCGCCTGGATGAGCACAGCTTCCACCGTGTGGGGCTCCACGTCGCCGTGATGAGCTTCCACCGCGTGGATGACATCGCTGTTCTCCTTGTACTTCTTCAGAAGATCGACTCCCAGCTGTACATGGGGACCCTCGACCTCATGGTCTATGGCCTTTCCTATGTCGTGCAGCAGTCCTGCCCTGCGGGCGATCCTGCCGTTGAAGCCCAGCTCGTCCGCCATGATCCCTGCCAGTATGGAAACCTCCAGGGAGTGCTTCAGCACATTCTGGCCGTAGCTGGTACGGTAGTTCAGTCTTCCGATGAGCTTCACCAGCTCGGGATGGATCTTTCCGATGTTGGCTTCGAACACGGCGTGTTCTCCCAGCTCCCTCATCTTCTGATCCACTTCCGCCTCGGCCTTTTTGACCGTCTCCTCTATCCTGGCGGGATGGATGCGCCCGTCCACGATGAGCCTCTCCAGAGATATCCTGGCGATCTCCCTTCTCACCGGGTCAAAACCCGAAAGTATGACGGCTTCGGGCGTGTCGTCGATGATAAGGTCTATGCCGGTCAGGGTCTCGAGAGCCCTGATGTTTCTTCCCTCACGGCCTATGATCCTGCCCTTCATCTCATCCGAAGGCAGGTTCACGACGGAAACGGTGCTCTCCGCCACATGATCGGCGGCGCATCTCTGAATGGCGTAGGTTATGATCTCCTTCGCCTTCTTGTCTGCCTCTTCCTTCGCTTCCGCTTCCTTGTTCTTTATAAGCAGCGCAGTCTCTCTTGATATCTGTTTTTCTGTTTCATCCAGTAATATCTGTCTTGCGTCTTCAAATGTTAATTGCGATATCTTTTCCAGCTCATTGATCTGCTGCTGGTACAGTTTGTTTATCTTTTCTTCCTTGTTCTCGATCTCCCTGGCTTTCCGCTGGGAATTCTCGTCTCTCTTTTCTATCTGATCCATCTTTTTATCGATGGCTTCTTCCTTCTGCATGATGCGGTCTTCCAGTCTTTTGACCTCGTTGCGTCTGTCATGCATCTCCTTGTCAAGATCTTTCCTCAGACCGTAGATCTCCTCCTTCGCGTCGGCTATACGGTCTTTCTTTATCCTCTCGCTCTCATTCACCGCGTCGTTGACGATCTGGGCAGCCTGCTGCCTGGCCTCGGCGACTTTTCCCTTGCCGGAATTGTTAGCCAGGACTATTCCAAGCCCGATGCCGGCGCCAAGGGCGATGATGATGAGCACATATGCTAATGGACCCATTGCTCCTCCTTGTTATTTTGATGTCAATAAACACTTGTATCGATATACGCAGAAACTTTATATAGTGAATTATCTTTCAGAAAAACACTCTACTTATTAGAGGTATTATATCATATAAATATAATTTTTTATCAGCATTCCATAAAAAAAGGGTATTATTCGAACAAACAAATAAAAGGCCGGGCCGCTGTGCTGACACCCGCGGCCCGGCCCGATTTGGGGGTAACCAAAAATAAAACCGTATTCATGGACCGCTTTCGAGATCCTGAAAGAGTATACACGAAGCAAAATAATAAATCAATAGGTTTTTTTGATTTTAATCATTAATAATCTAAAAATCACTGTCTAACGTCCATGAAAAAGGGCCCTGGACGATCCGGGGCCCCGCTGTATCCACACTGCTCAGAACTGAAGGTATCCAACCTTCCTCTTTACCTTGTCCAGCACCCTCGCCGCAATGGCGGAAGCCTTTTCGCTGCCGTCCTTCAGGATATCCATCACGTACTGTTTGTCCTTTACGAGACGGTCGAACTCGCTCTGTATGGGAGCGAGACGGTCCGCGACGGCCTCACCCACAGCCAGCTTGAAATCAGCATAGCTGGAGGTCGCAAAATCGGCTTCGGCCTCCTTTACGGATTTGCCGCATACGCAGGCGTAGATCTCCAGAAGGTTGGAGATGCCGGGTTTGTTCTCCCTGTCGTGCACGATCTCGTGCCCGCTGTCGGTCACGGCTTTTTTGAACTTGGAGATGATGACGTCTCTCGGATCCTTCATAAGGATGTAGGCGTTGGCGTTCTCATCGGATTTGCTCATCTTCCTGGTGGGATCCGCCAGGCTCATGATCCTGGCGCCGCTTTCCGGAATGTATCCCTCGGGGACCGTGAAGGTGGGCGAATAATTGTTGTTGAAGCGCTCAGCGATGTTCCTGGCCAGCTCCACATGCTGGGTCTGGTCGGCTCCCACCGGCACCAGGTCGGAATTGTACAGCAGGATGTCCGCGGCCATCAGCACGGGATAGTCGAAAAGTCCCACCCTGATGTTCTCGCCCTGTTTGGCGCTCTTGTCCTTGTACTGGGTCATGCGGGACATCTCTCCCATGTATGAGTTGCAGTTGAGTATCCAGCACAGCTCAGCATGGGCGCTCACGTGGGACTGAACGAACAGCAGTGACTTGTCCGGGTCCACGCCGGCCGCCAGCAGCATGGCGCTGCACTCGAATGTCCTTCTCCTCAGATCCGCCGGTACCTGGGGCACCGTCAGGGAATGCATGTCGGCGATGAAATATATGCAGTTGTAGTCTCCCTGCAGATCCACCCAGTTCTTGATGGCTCCGAAATAGTTGCCGATGGTGAATTCCCCGGAGGGCTGAATCCCGCTGAAGATGGTTTTCTTGTCCTTGTCAAACATTTTCTTTTTCCTCTCAGTCTTCCCCGCCTTCTTCTTCCGAAGATCCTTCCTGCGGGGCGTTCTCAGGTGCGTCTGAAGCGGGCTCAGCGTCGATGTCCACGGGAGTGGGATCGATGTAGACGGCCGCCTTCTGGTTGTCCATGCACAGATAATACTTGCCGGTCTCGAACAGCTGCCTCGGGATCTTTATGACGTCGGCGCTGATCCTCTCGCCTCCCGGCGGGATATTGTCCTTGACCGTGCTGTATTCTATGCACTTTTCCAGTGAATATATCTGCAGGGCGTTGAAGTCATACACGCCGTAAAGGCCCTTGAGGGGGTCCTCCTGCTGCTCTTCCTCCGAGGCCTCATCGCCTTGCCCTTCACCGGCTGTCTCCTGAGTGGTATCCTCCACCGGCAGGATGAAGCTTTCCGCGGGAGCGAGCTTCGATGCGATCTCCAGAAGCTCCGCCGCTTCCTCCCCATCGGGATCGAGGGGAGAGACTGTACCGTCGGAGCCCAGGCTGAAGGGCTTAAGCATGATGTAAGGCGTGATCTCCCAGGTCTGCTCCTGGTCGGACACGTTCCTGAAGGTGTACATGACCGAGATGTATACATAGTCCGGGTCAAACTGATACGTCAGCATTGAACCCAGCACGTTCACCTCGTCGAAGGTGACCTCCACCGTTCCGTTGGACACGGTGTCCCCCGCCCTGATGACCTTGAGGGAATCATCCTTTCTGAGCATGGGCAGGAGCTTTACAGCGCCGAAGGCTATGGCTCCGAGGAGCACGGCTATAAGTATCCACAGCACGACAGTGGTCGCTCCGGAGCGGCGGTCGGACTTCGTCTTTACCTGTCCGTCGCCGTTTTCATCAGCGGCCTCATCCTTTTTCTTTCGGGCCTTTTTCTCCCTTTTGGGCTTTTTCCCGCGGGAAGGGGTCTCTTCCCCGGGGGCAGTGTCCTCTTCTCCGTCGGGACCTTCGGGCTCCTCTCCCGTGAGGGCACCGGAAAGCGCCTCATCTGGAATGAGCGCTTCGGCGGAGGGATCTGAGGAGGGACGCGATTCCCCCTCACCGGAGGGAGGCCTCTCCACGGTCTTTGCCGCGTCAAAATCCAGCATGCCGATATCGGCGGGATTGAAATATTCGCTCAGATCGTCATATTCCGTATCCGCCACCTCGGTGCCGGTCATTATCCCTTCCGGCCTTACAGGCTCGTATGCGGTATCACCGTCTGTTATGTTTTCTGATGCATCGTCCCCTGCGACGGGGGCAAAATCATCAAGATCTTTGACCATATCCTTAAACTCCGATGAATTATTTCTTGGTTATCCTGTCCACTCCCAGCATGTAGGGGACGAGGACCTCGGGTATCGTGATGCTGCCGTCCTCATTCTGATAGTTCTCCAGGATGGCCGCGAAGGTCCTGCCGATGGCCAGGCCGCTGCCGTTGAGGGTGTGCAGGTACTGGACCTTTCCCTCACTGTCGCGGTAGCGCAGATTCGCTCTCCTCGCCTGGAAGTCCTCGAAGTTGGAACAGGAACTGATCTCAACATAGCGGTCGTAGCTGGGCATCCAAACTTCGATGTCGTATGTCTTGGCGGAGGAGAAGCCGATATCTCCGGTGCACAGCTCCACCACCCTGTATGGGATGTTGAGCTTCTGCAGTATGAGCTCGGCGTCGTTGGTGAGCTTTTCCAGCTCATCGTAGCTCGTGGAAGGTTCCACCAGCTTGACCAGTTCCACCTTGTCGAACTGGTGGTTGCGGATGAGTCCCCTGGTATCCCTTCCGGCGCTTCCGGCCTCTCCCCTGAAGCAGGGAGTATAGGCGGTATAATACTTGGGCAGCTCCGTGTATGAAAGGATCTCTCCGGAATGGATGTTGGTGACGGGCACTTCCGCCGTGGGTATCAGGAAGAAGTCGTTGCCGTCATAGGTGAGCTTGTAAGCGTCCTCCTCGAACTTTGGAAGCTGTCCCGTACCGGTCATGGCCTGGCGGTTCACCATAAGGGGAGGAAGCACCTCGGTATAAGCTCCGGTCTCCTTGGTGGTGTGGGTCGTCAGCATGAAGGTCTGTATAGCCCTCTCCAGACGGGCGCCGAGGCCCTTGAACATGGAGAAGCGGGCTCCGGAGATCTTGACGGCTCTTTCAAAGTCAAGGATATCCAGGTCTGTTCCGAGATCCCAGTGGGCCTTGAACTCGAAATCGAACTTCCTGGGGGTGCCCCACCTTCTGACCTCGCGGTTGTCCGCGTCGGAACGTCCGATGCAGATGTCGGGGTTGGGCGTGTTGGGGATCGAAAGGAGCAGATCCCTCAGCTCGCCGTCGGCCAGGTCGATCTGTTCGTTGATCTCCTTGATCTCATCGGAGAGTTTTTTCATCTCAGCCATGAGAGCGGAAGCGTCCCTGCCTTCCTTTTTCAGGATGGGGATCTGTTTCTGATCGCTGTTCTGCTGGGCCTTGAGAGTCTCTGCCCTGGTGATCAGCTTTCTTCTTTTCTCATCCGCTTCCAGCACCGGAGTGATGTCGATGTCCCCCCTGCGTCTGAGGAGCTCCTGTACTTCCTCTGGATTCTGTCTAATTCTTTTTATATCGAGCATATCAGTTCTCCTAAAAAATTTTGCATTTCTTCAATCAGTTGTCTGTTCTGTGTCGAGAACTCCAGAACCGCCTCATCCTCGTCTATGGCGAGTTCCGAGGCAATCGTATCGAACAGCTTCGCGCGTTCGTTGCGCTTGAGCTTGTCCTCCTTTGTAAGGACGGTCACGGGGGTGATGCCGCAGGAGCGGATAAGTTCGTGCATCCTTATGTCGTCAGCTGTGGGCGGATGGCGGTAATCCAGCAGGTGGATCACCACGAAATCCGCATCCCGTTTTTTCAGGTAGCTTTCTATCAGCGGGCCGAAGCCCTCCTTTATCTTCTTCGAAGTCTTCGCGTATCCGTATCCCGGCATGTCCACGATGTAGAAGTCGTCGTTCACAAGGTAGAAGTTGGCGGTGCGGGTCTTTCCCGGCTCCGACGATGTCCTGGCAAGGCTTTTGCGTCCGAGGATCGCGTTGATGAATGATGACTTCCCCACATTGCTCTTGCCCACCAGCACTATCTCGAAGCGTCCCGCCGGAGGAAAGGCGCCGATGGCCGGGGCGCTGGTCACCAGAACGGCGCTGTTAACCTTCAGCATTCAGGTCTCCGAACACGAAGGAGAATACGTCGTCCACCTTCTCCGCGAAGGAGATGGAAAGGTTCTCCCGGATCTTTTCCGGCACGTCCACCAGATCCTTCTCGTTCTGCTTCGGGATGATGACTCTGTCGATGCCGGCCCTGAGGGCGGCCATGAGCTTCTCCCTGAGGCCTCCGATAGCCAGGACCCTGCCGGTCAGGGTGATCTCCCCGGTCATGGCCAGTTTCTGACTGACGGGAAGGTTCCTTATGGCGGACAGCAATACCGTCGCCATGGTCACTCCGGCGGAGGGCCCGTCCTTCGGAACGGCTCCCTCGGGGGCGTGGACATGGATGGAATTCTCCTCCCAGAACTTTGGATCGATGCCGTAGCGCTCCGAATTAGCCTCGAGATATCCCACGGCTATGCTGGCGCTCTCCTTCATCACGTCTCCCAGCTGTCCGGTGAGCTGTACCTTGCCCTTGCCCTTGAAGATCACCGCTTCCAGGGGAAGGGTGGTCCCTCCGGTGGCCGTCCACGCAAGGCCGTTCACCACGCCGGTGTAGGAGGTATCCTCCACCGTGTCGTAATGCCCCACCTGGGCTCCCAGGTATTCCCTGAGACGTTCTGAGGTGATCTCAAGAGGCTCCTCGCGGCCGGCGACGACTTCCTTGGCCGCCTTCCTGCAAAGGGAGGCGATGCTCCTCTCCAGCTGTCTGACTCCCGCCTCACGGGTATAGTTCTCAATTATCTCACTGAGGATATCGTCGGAGATTATGATGTTGTCCCCGGTTATGCCGTTGGCCTCCAGCTGCTTGCCCAGGAGATGGCGCTTGGCTATCTCGAGCTTCTCGTCGGGAAGATATCCGTCCAGCTGTATGATCTCGAGACGGTCCATAAGGGGCGCAGGTATGGTGGACAGGGAATTTGCGGTGGTTATGAACATCACCGGTGACAGATCGAAGGGGATCTCCACGTAATTGTCCGTGAAGGTGGAGTTCTGTTCCGGGTCCAGCACCTCCAGAAGGGCGCTGGCGGGATCTCCGTGGTAATCCTTCGAAAGCTTGTCTATCTCATCCAGCAGGAACACCGTATTGGTGCTGCCCACCTGTCTGAGGCCGGCTATGATGCGTCCGGGCATCGCGCCCACGTAAGTCTTCCTGTGGCCGCGGATCTCGGATTCGTCATGCATTCCTCCCAGGGACAGCCTGGTGAACTTCCTCTTGGTGGCCCTGGCGACGCTCTTGGCGATGGATGTCTTTCCCACGCCCGGGGGGCCCACAAGGCACAGTATCGGGCTCTTCATGGTCCCGGTGAGCTTGAGGACCGCCAGGTACTCGCTTATCCTGGTCTTGACCTTTTCGAGGCCGTAATGATCCTCCTCCAGTATGGCGTCTGCTTCGGCGATATCGAATTCACCTGCGGGCTCCTTGGTCCAGGGCAGATCCAGCACACAGTCGAAGTAGGACTGGGTGACGCTGGCTTCCTGGCTTCCCAGGGGCGTACCCTCCAGACGGTCGAGCTCCTTGAGGAGTCGGTCCTTGTATTCCTGCTCTATGGGAAGGGCGTTTATCTTCTCCCGGTATTCGGAAATGGTATCGCCGCTGCCGTTGAGCTCCCGGTCGATGAGCTCCTTCTTTTCCCTGAGGTAGCGGTGCTTCTGCTCCTCGGCAAAGTTCGAGGCAATCTTCGATTCCAGCTCCACCTCCAGCTGTGCGGTGCGCAGGGACATGTCGATGTACTCGATGAGCATCTTCATCCTCTGCTTGGTGTCAAGGCACTCCAGCGCGCTGTAGAACTGCTCCTCGTCCAGGGGGGACATGGCGGAAATGTAATCCGCCCCGTCGTCGGGCATTTTGCGGTCGAGTCCCGATTCCTTCTCGTCATCCAGACGCCCCACGATGGACATGAGGTTGTAGAACTTGTCCTTCAGCAGGGAGAACATGGCGAATTCCTCGACGGTATACTCCCGGTTGGAATAGTCCAGCATCTCCACCCTGGCCATAAGGTACGGCTCTGTCTCCACTATCTCCTTTATCAGCACCCTGCTCTTTCCTTCGATGGAGACGCGGGTGGTCTCCCTGGAGTAGCGCATCGCTCCTTTGATGTCGCACAGGGTCCCTATGGGTCTTATATCGTCAAGAGTTATGTCCTTGTCATTGTCGGTTATGCGGTCCGCCATCACCACCAGGCGCGTATCCTCGGAAACGCTCAGGATCGCGGAGAGATACTTGCCCCTGTACATGTCCATGGTATTGGAGGTATACGGTCCGATTATCATGGAACTGGTGGGGATGATCGGCACCGTCAGTTCATTTTCGTTTACAGATTCGGTCTTGCTTTTAGAGGTCATATCTGTAAGAAACTGCTTTAACATCTTGGCTCCTTTTGATAGATATACAACTTACATTATACTCTGTAATGTTCCTCATAGCAAGAATTTGACCAGTTTTAAAAAACGGCTCTGCCGATAAAAAAAGGCACGGGGTGCTTCCCCGTGCCCTGCATGTTCAGTTGCTGTTCCACGCATCCGAAAGGACTTCCGGATGCAGACTGTAAAATCCTTGCAGATCCTCCATCGCCTTCTCGGAGGATCGGCACCAGCCGCTCCAGCCTCCGAAGAGCTCATCCCCCGGGACGATCCCGAAGCGGGAATCGTATGTCACCTCCCAGTAACGGAAGCAGCAGGTCCTGAGGCAGTCCATGGCCTGAGCCTTAATGGCGGGATCCGGGGACCCGGAGAGCTCTATAAGGTACTCCACCCCGCTGTCTCCGAGGCTGTAAAGGTGCCATACGTCTATGTCCGGCAGACTGCCGTCGGTATAGCGGGAATAGTCGTAGGAGGCTATGAACCCGTTTACGTCGCCGAAGCTCATGACGAGAAGGGCTAATGAAAAGATGATCAGAGCGCTCCGCACCACCCTCACCGAGGGCTTTACGAGCCTTAACGCCAGGAGAACGAAGACGATCATCAGGCACGCCATGAAGACGCTGGTGACCACCCTGAGATAGGTCATTCCCAGCATGTCTATGTAAAGGACCATCTTGGAGAGGGCCGTTACCGCTATCACCATGGTGAAGGCGCAGATGAACAGACACTGGCCGAGGCATATTCCCTTCATCCTTTCCTTTCCGAAGAGGGAAGCGCAGCGGAAGACCACGATGAAGTTTATCACCGCTATCCAGCACATCTCGAAGAATCCCCTCCTGGCGTACTCCGACACCATGTACTCTCCCCGGTATGCCTCGGGAAGGATCCCGGAGAAGGCTGAGAAGAAGTATGCCAGCTGCGAGAAGAGGTATACGATGTACACGCCGCAGATGACCCACAGGAATGAGCGCATAACGGTGCTGTCCGCCTGTTTCGCGGAGGAATGGCTCCTGGCGGGCTCGTTCATCCTCAGACTCCAGCAGTAGCTCACCACCAGTACCGAGAGCAGAAGGCTCGCCAGCAGCCTGAAAGCGTCCTCCCCTATGTCCACTGAGAAGGAGAGCATGAGACCTTCGAAGGCGGCGTCCGATGATATCAGAAGGCCGATAAGCACCGCCGCCAGAGGCAGTGAGAGGGCTATGCCCTTGAGGGAACGGAGCCTTTCGGGGTTCATGGAGGGCCTCGCCTTGGCTATGGAGGAAAACATCCGGCCTATGCCTCCGAAGGCCCCCAGGAAGAATTCGGCGACGCAGGAGGTTATGACGGAAAGATCCGTGTCCTCCCTCCTCTTCGAGACAAGCCCCGTAAAATATACCAGGGACATGCCGAAGAGCATCGTTATCACTATCAGGTTAAGTTCCGACGTGCTGAACGAAAAGACGGCGCTCAGGGCTGCGCATACCCCGCCGCAAAGCAGAGTATAGCCGTCGGGCTTCGTATCGCCCTTTGCCAGATACAGCGTGCATACCGTAAGGGACGCGATATAGGCGACGGTGAAGCCGAGGCGCATCCCCGATGAAAATCCCCAGAATACCATCATGGCGCACACGGCAGCCATGGGCAGTATGTACCTAAGGTCCCTCTCCTCAAGGGCGTAGAGCAGCTTTTCCGCTGCCGGGGAATAAGGGGCATATATGTCCCCGGCGGGAACATACCCTGTATCTTTCTCACTGGAATATGTATTGTCACTCATTTTCTTTCATACCTCCTTCATCGGGCACGTATCTTAAAATATCGCCGGGCTGACAGGACAGGGCCTCGCATACCGCCTCCAGGGTGGAGAAGCGTATGGCCCGGGCCTTCCCGGTCTTGAGGATGGAAAGATTGGCGGGGGTGATCCCGATCCTCTCCGAGAGCTCCTGGGAGCTCATCTTCCTCACAGCCAGCATCACATCGAGATTGACTTCTATCATGGCGCACCTCATATCGTGAGCTCGTTCTCGTCGTTTATGCGCTTGGCGTTGACGAAAACGTCCCTGATGACCGACAGTATCACCCCGATGAACAGGGCTGCGGCGCTGACTATGCCCAGGGGCATGTAGCGCACCGATCCGAGGCCGGTTATCACGAATACCGCGAGGCACAGAAACGAGAGGATCCGAAGATAACGGATGTTCACAGAGGTGAAGATCTCATCCTTTCTGATGTTCACAAGGAGCCTCACCAGGCAGTACAGCGCGGCGTAGGCCAGGGCGCAGCAGGGATACAGGCACCTGCTGAGGGTCACCCTCAGCCATTCGATGTATTCCGTGTCCACAGCCGCCGGGCGGTAGTGCCCGTAGTAGGCCTCAAACAGTACCGGGAACCTCACCAGTGTGTATGTGACCGCCAGGAAGATGACGGCGCACAGGGCGAGGGACAGCTTCACAGATCCTTTTTTCTTTTCCATTTTGTGCCTCCGGGGCTTTCTTTTGTGCCATCTTAACATCTCGATTATCGTTTGTCAATAATTTAATTATTGTTTTTCGATAATTAATTGTTTTTTAACGATACCTATCCCCGGCACTATTGAATCCCGGGGGCTTTTGGGGTATCATTAAAAAAACACTGAAACGGAGAATAAGATTATGGAAGCCGGATATATGCTCAGGGTATTCAGACAGGCCAGCGTCAAAAGGCTCTTCGATGTCATAGACCGCTGTCATGAAAAATCGGGAAAGAGCAGGGCATTCATCTTTTTTGACATGCTCAACTGCGCCGTCCGCTACGGGGCGGGATTCCATGACTACCTCATATTTGCCTACTGGGACATGAACCATGCCCAGAGGAGCACCTATATCACGAGGATCAAGAACAAGAAGCTCAATACCATCTGCAACAACGAGGAGCATGACCACATGCTCAGCAACAAGGACGAGTTCTACCGCAACTTCAGGGAATTCCTCGGAAGGGAATTTCTGGATCTGGAGGAGTGCACCAAGGAGGAGTTCGAGGCTTTCGCCTCCCGTCACGACGTATATTTCGCCAAGCCCAGGGACGGGGAGTGCGGCCACGGCATAGAAAGACTTAAAAGGGAGGACTTCGAAAGCGTCGACGCGCTGTGGGACTATCTAAAGGCGGGGGATTTCCGTACCGTCGAGGAAGAACTGAAGCAGCACGAGGACATGAACAGGCTCTATCCCCTGGCGATAAACTCCCTGAGGATAGCCACCCTGGTGGATGACAACAGGGTTCCCCACCTTCTGTACGCCGTATGCAAGATGGGCAATGAAGGAAAGTTCGTGGACAACATGGAGAACAGCGGACTGTGCTGTCCTCTCGATCCCGAGACCGGGGAGATCGTGGGAGTGGCCCATACATCCGCGCTTATCAACTATGACACCCATCCCTACACGGGGGTGAAGCTCATAGGCTACAAGGTGCCCTTCGTTAAGGAAGCCATCGAGCTGTGTCTGAAGGCGGCGCTGGTGGTGGAGGATATCCGCTACGTGGGATGGGACTGCGCCATCACGCCCAACGGCCCCGCCATCATAGAAGGCAACACCTATCCCGGATACGATTTCTGGCAGCTGCCGGAGCATACACCGGACAAGATAGGGCTGCTCCCCGTGATCAAGGAGCTGGTGCCCGAGATGAGGGACTGAGAAAAGAATGCTGTGAAAACCAATACGGGGTCTCCCAGGAGGAGGCCCCGTACTTTTTATTTCCCTGTGATTCAGATCCTTTCAGTGAGGATAAATGCGTCATGGCCGTTCAGGTTGACCTTTTCGCCTGTATTCTCCGCCACGGTGAGCTCCTGGGAGAGGGTCTCGCGGCAGATGTAGTCGCGGAATGCCTCCACCGCTCCGATGACGGTATCGTCGCTGGAGATAGTGAGCTTTATACGGTCAGCCACTTCGTAGCCGCTGGCCTTTCTCAGCTGCTGGACCTTGGAAATGATCTCCCTGGCGTAGCCTTCGTTGATCAGATCCTTCGTCAGCTCCGTATTGAGTATGATGAACAGGTTGTCCTGCATCTGTACGTCGAAGCCTTCCTTGGCATTGATCCTGACGTCCAGCATGTCCCTGGTGAGGCTGAGCTTTTCTCCTTCGATCTCCACGCCGACGCTTCCCTCTTCGCCCAGGACCTTCATGAAGGATGCGGCGTCGGTGTCCGCGAGATACGAGGCAAGGGCCTTAACCCTGGAGCCGAACAGCTTTCCGCACACCTTGAAGTCGGGCTTTATGGTAAAGTTCATATAGTCGGCGAGATTCTCCTCGAAGCGCACTTCCTTGACGTTGAGCTCTTCCTTTATAAGGTCGGTAAGGTAGCCGATATCGTCCTTGAGGGACGCGTCCGCCATGGCGTATGCCAGTGGCTGGCGCACCTTGATCTGGACCTCTTCCCTGGCGCCGCGGCCCAGGGACACCAGGGTCCTTACCGTATTCATCCTGTAGTTGAGCTTCTCGTTTATCAGAGCCTCATCATAGGCGGGATAGTCCGCAAGATGCACGCTCTCCCATCCTGTGAGGTCGCGGTAGATCTCCTCGGTGATGTAGGGGGCGAAGGGAGCCGCCAGGCGGCATATGCCCTCCAGGACCCTGTAGGTGGTGAGAAACACCGCCTTCTTGCTGTCGGAGAGGCCGCTCTCCCAGAAACGCCTGCGGTTGCGCCTGATGTACCAGTTGGAAAGATCCTCGTTGACGAATTCCTGGATGGCCCTGACGGTCTTGGTGGTGTCATACTCATCCATGTACTGGCGGCAGTTCTTCACCAGCAGGTTGTATTCGCTGATGAGCCAGTCGTCGATCTCCTCCGTATAGGTGAAGCCCTGGGCGTAGGAGGCGGGATCGATCCCGTCTGTGTTGGCGTAAAGGGCGAAGAATGCGTATACATTTTTGAAGGTCGTGAAGAACTTGCTTATGACCTCCTTTAATCCCTCCTCGTCGAAGCGGGTGGGCGTCCATGCCGGAGACACGTACAGCAGGTACCATCTGAGGGCGTCCGCTCCGTACTTGTCGAAGAGCTCGAAGGGATCCACCGTATTGCCCCTGGACTTGGACATCTTCTGTCCCTTCGCGTCCAGTATCAGGTCGTTGACCAGCACGTTGCGGTAAGGCGCTACGCCCTTGAGGAAGGTGGAGATGCAGATGAGTGAATAGAACCATCCTCTCGTCTGATCGATGCCCTCGCAGATGAAGTCCGCGGGGAACTGGTCGTTGAACTTGTCCTCGTTCTCGAACGGATAGTGCCACTGGGCGAAGGGCATGGAGCCCGAATCGAACCAGCAGTCGATGACGTCCTTTATACGGGTCATGACGCCGCCGCACTTCTCGCACCTGATATGCACTTCGTCCACATAGGGGCGGTGCAGCTCGATGGATTCGTCGATATCCTCGATGGCCAGCTCCGCCAGCTCCTTTCTGGAGCCCACGGCGTGCACGTGGCCGCACTCGCACTTCCAGATGTTGAGGGGGGTGCCCCAGTAGCGGTTACGGCTGATGGCCCAGTCCTTGACGTTCTCCAGCCAGTTGCCGAAACGCTTCTCACCTACGAAATCGGGGAACCAGTTGACGGTCTTGTTGGCTGCCACCAGCTCGTCCTTGTACTTCGTGGTGGAGATATACCAGCTGGGCTTGGCGTAGTACAGAAGGGGCGTCTTGCATCTCCAGCAGTGGGGATAGTTGTGCTCCATCCTCTGCTTCCTGTAGAGCTTGCCGGTCTCCTTGAGGTATTCTATGATCTTCGGATCGGCGTCCATGACGAACAGCCCCGCCCAGGGGGTGGCGGTGTACTTGCCCTGTTCGTCCACGGGGTTCATCACCGAAAGGCCGTAGGCGGCTCCCACATTGTAGTCGTCCTCGCCGAAGGCGGGGGCGATGTGGACGATGCCGGTGCCGTCGGTGGTGGATACGTAGTCCGCGCAGACCACGAAGAAGGCCTTCTTTCCGTCGGAAGGCTCAACGAAGGGCATGAGCTGCTCGTACTCCGTGTACTCCAGATCCGCTCCCTTCATCTCCTCCAGGACTTCGTACTCCCCTTCCAGAACGGAGGATGCCAGCTCCTTCGCCAGGATGTATACGTATCCGCCGCTGGCTACCTTTACGTAGGTCACGTCCCTGTTCACCGCCAGGGCCACGTTGGACGCCAGGGTCCAGGGGGTGGTGGTCCAGGCCAGGAAGTATTCGTCCCGGTCCTTGATCTTGAAACGAACGTAGACCGTATCGGTCTTGATCATCTGATAGCCCTGGGCCACCTCATGGGAGGCAAGGCCCGTCCCGCATCTGGGACAGTAGGGCAGTATCTTGTGGCCCTCGTACATGTAGCCCTTCTCAAAGAACTGCTTGAGGATCCACCACTCGGTCTCGATGTAGTTGTTGTCCAGCGTTATGTACGGATCGTCCAGATCGATGAAATACGCCATCCTGCGGGTCATCTCCCTCCAGAGGGCCTCGTATGAGAACACGGAATCCTTGCACTGCTCGTTGAACTCCCTGATGCCGTACTTCTCTATGTCCTGCTTGCCGTTCATGCCAAGCTTCTTTTCGACCTCGATCTCCACGGGCAGTCCGTGGGTGTCCCATCCGGCCTTTCTCAGGACCCTGCTCCCCAGCATCGTGTGATATTTGTTGACGCTGTCCTTGAGGGTACGGGCGATCACATGATGGATGCCCGGTTTTCCGTTGGCCGTGGGAGGGCCTTCGAAAAAGACAAAGTTGGCGCTGTCCTTTCTGTTTTCTATGGTGCGCTTCAGGATGTCGATATCCTCCCAGTAGCGGGCGATCTCCTTCTCCGTTTCGGCAACGCTCTTCTTGCTGAGTTCCTTAAACATTTTCTCCTCCGTCAAAAAAATAAAAGTCCTGTGTGAACAGGACGGATATATCCGCGGTACCACCCGTTTTGGCATATCTCTATGCCCTCTTTAAGTGCCTTAACGCGGCGTACGGGACGGCTTACTGGTTTTCTGCCGTCCGGCTCCGAAGTGATATTCACCCGCTTTGGGTCATCCGTTCACACCGACCACGGACTCTCTCGGACCTTCCCCGGACTACTCCTCTTCATCACGGCTTTTGTTAAGCTATTGTACATTATGCACCCATTAAAGTCAATGTATTTTGGGCTTTTCCGATTGTATGGAAAGCTGTGTGATGATATACTCTATACGGAAAAAGTTCCGATCAAGGAGACAGGAAATGGAAAAGGCAACAAACAGGAAATTCGACTGGGTATCCAACGCCCTCATGGGGGCGCTGATGGTCCTTACGGGCATCATGATAGTATTCTTCCCAAAGGCGGCCATGAGCATGATACTTATAATGGCGGCCATCGTTTTCTTCGTGACGGGATTCACCGACATGATCGCCGCGATACGCTACAGGAACGATTCCAAAGGCTGGCAGACAACCCTGTCCTCGGGAATAGTCACTCTCCTGGTGGGAGTGTTCATGGGCTTCACCATCTACATGCCCGTCACCCCGATGACCACGGTCATAGTCCTCTGTGTATGGGCGGTGCTCAGATGCCTGCTCACACTGGTGGGCGTCATCATGGGCAAAGTCAGGAGAAGCGGCACCATCATATCCTCCTGTGTCCTGGGACTCAGCGGCATACTTGTGTTCATCTTCAGGGACGTCCTTGCGGCTTCCACCCTCATCATAGGCTACGTGCTTATCGGCGTCGGGGCCGTGCTGATGATCGTGGGCTTCTACAGGAGGGCTGCCGTCAATGAAAAGACGGAGGCCATCGTGCAGAAGGAAAGAGAAGAGAAAAAGCACGAGAGAGAGGAAAAGCTCGTAGGCGCCATAAATGACAAGGCCCGTCTCAGGGGCCTCGCGGAGGGATACGATACTTTGACCGGCGAAGAGACCGGCATCGAAGAGGATCAGGCGGACGCACCGCAGGAGGAGGACACATCCTCAGAGGAGCGGGAAGCTTCCGATGAAGCTAATGTCCCCGCGGAGGAGGAAGCGCCAGGGGAACCTTCACAGGAACGCGCTGACAGTTCCGAAGAGAGCCCCGCAGCTGAAGAGAGCGCGGAGGAAGAGGCTGCCGCAGCGGAGAGCGCACCTGAGCAGGAAGAAGAACAGCCTGAGGAAAAGAAGGGACTCAGGGGTTTCTTCAGCCGTTTCTGACACGTATTTCGGGCTGCCGTGCCGGCAGCCTTTTTTAATAAGGAGAGCTGCCTTTTTTTCAACACCGGGGTGTTGATAACAGCTCCGGAAGGCGTTCCTCACAAAAGGGCTTGAGAGCGCGACTTTTGTTTTTGCCCCCTTTTGGCGCCATTGCGGCACGCTGTTCGAAGGATGGCTCAAAAAACCGTTTACTGAGCAGTTTTATATCGAAAACTGCCCTTTAGCGGTCAGAAACGGGCACTTATCGACATCTTATCGACAAAATGTTCATAACTATGTGCATTTTGGGCCGGGATAAGCCCCCGTGAAGAGGGGCATGTTAAAAAAATAAAGCAAAAGGATAAAACCGCATGAGAAAGATTACAGCGGGAATGATCGCCCACGTGGACGCGGGAAAGACGACCCTGGCGGAGGCGATGCTCTTCGCCTCAGGGCAGATCAGAAAACAGGGACGGGTGGACCACCGGGACACGACGATGGACAGCCATCTTCTGGAAAAACAGAGGGGCATAACCATCTTCGCCTCCCAGGCCTATATCCCCTGGGAGGATACCGGGATATACCTTCTGGATACCCCGGGACATGTGGACTTCTCCAGCGAGACCGAAAGGATAATGCGCATCCTGGACTGCGCCGTGCTGGTCATCAGCGGCACCGACGGGGTACAGGCCCATACCGTGACGCTGATGGAGATGCTCAGACACTACATGGTGCCCGTCTTCGTCTTCGTCACCAAGATGGACTACGCCAGGAAAGAAAGAGAAGAACTCCTCTCCGACATGAGAAAGAAGCTGGGAGAGGGCTTCGTCGACATCCTTTCGGAGGGATCATCCGAGGAAGCGGCCATGCTGGATGAAGAGCTTCTCGAAAAGTATCTGTCGGAGGGGAAGCTCACGGATGAGGATCTGAGGGGGCTCATAAGATCATTAAGGCTGTTTCCGGTTTATTTCGGATCGGGCCTTAAGGACAGCGGGATAAACGAGTTCCTTTCATCCCTCTGCGCCCTGTGCCCGAAAAAAACGTATCCCGACTCCTTCGGAGCAAGAGTGTTCAAAATAAGCAGGGACCCCCAGGGGGGCCGCCTGACCCACGTGAAGATCACCGGCGGCACAATCAGGGTAAAGGACAGCATAGAGACCTCCCCCGCAAAGAGCGAGAAGGTCGACCAGATCAGGATGTATACCGGAGAGCGATTCAATACCGTGAGCGAGGCTTCGGCGGGGGACGTGTGCGTGCTGACCGGGCTCGGTTCCACCTACAGCGGACAGGGCCTCGGGTTCGAGGAAGACCTTTCGGGAAACCTTATGGAAAGCGTCATGGAATACAGGCTCAGGCTTCCGGAGGGAGAAGACCCCGTGAGGGCCTTTCGCACCCTGTCCGTCCTCTCGGAGGAGGATCCCTCTCTCAGACTGAGGTATGACAGCTCCCTGGGGGAGATAAGGATCAGCATCATGGGCCAGGTACAGACCGAGATCCTCACATCAGTCATAAGCGAGCGCTTCGGCATGCAGTGTTCCTTCGACATGGGCCGTGTGCTCTACAGGGAGACCATCGCTGATACGGTGGAAGGGATCGGGCACTATGAGCCCCTCAGGCATTACGCGGAGGTGCATCTTCTCATGGAACCCCTCCCGAGAGGGAGCGGCCTCGTATTCGCGGACCGCTGTCCCGACGAGGTACTGGAGCGCAACTGGAGGAACCTGGTCCTCACCCACCTGAGGGAAAAGCAGCATCCCGGCGTTCTTACAGGCTCACCGGTAACCGACATGAGGATCTCCCTGGTGTCCGGACGCAGCCATCTCAAGCACACCGAAGGCGGGGATTTCCGCCAGGCCACCTACAGGGCGGTGAGGCAGGGGCTGATGAAGGCGAAAAGCGTCCTCCTGGAGCCCTGGTATTCCTTCACCCTCACTGTCCCTTCCGAAACCGTGGGAAGGGCCATCAACGACATAAGGATGAGAAACGCCGTCTTTTCCTCCCCCGAGGAGGAGTCCGGCATGAGCGTCATCACCGGAAGGGCGCCTCTCACCTGTCTCTCGGACTATGCCCGGGAGGTATCATCCTATACTTCCGGCAGGGGAAAATTTTCGATGCAGCTGTGGGGCTACGATGATTGCCACGATCCCGACAGGGTGATCGAAGAAGCGGGCTACGATCCCATCACGGACCTTGAGAACCCCACCTCCAGCATCTTCTGCGCCAACGGCGGAGGCTTCGACGTCAGATGGGACAGGGTGGAGGAATACATGCACCTGGAGAGCTTCCTGAAGACACCTTCTCCCGGGATACCGAAAGTGAAGCAGGCCAACCTGGATCTGGGAGAAAAGGAGCTTGAAGCCATCATAGAGCGGGAATTCGGCAGGAGCGTCCACCCCTTCTACCGTTCAAGGAGCACTGTGTCCGTCTCCTCCGCAAGGAGCAGCGAGGTCTATGAACCCGTAAGGAAGTGGTATGTCATAGACGGCTACAACGTGATCTTCGCGTGGGATGAACTGAGGGACCTGGCACAGCGGGACATCGCAGCCGCCAGGGAAAAGCTCATCCACATCGTCAGCAACTTTTCCGCCTTTTGCTCGGTGGAAACGGTCCTGGTGTTCGACGGCTACAGGGTAAAGGGATCCTCAGGAGAGAAGAGCGATTATCAGGGCATACATCTGGTCTATACCATGGAAAACGAGACCGCGGACGCCTACATGCAGAAGCTCCTTTCCGAGATGGGGAAGAACGACCGTGTATATGTGGTCACCTCCGACAGTCTGGTACAGCTCTCCGCCATGCACTCCGGGGCGCTGAGACGTTCCGCCGCGGACTTCCGCGAAGAGGTGGAGAACACCAATGACGAGATAAGAAGGATCCTCGCTTCCCAGGAGAAGGAGAGCTTCGTTATAGGGGAAGCTCTCGAAAACAGGGATGCCGCTCCGAAGGACTGAGGGGCTTTTCCCGTTCCACAGAGAAATGATCGGCCGGCGCATACACGCCGGGCCGATTCTTTTTTTTTATAGCTGCTGCAGTCATAATACATAAAAACAGCGTATCCCGCTGCCCGCCGGGCTTCGCGATACGCTGATATCTCATGTGTTTTCTCTCATCGGCCGAGGATACGGTCGAGCTCATCCGTACCGGAAAGCTCCTCTTCTTCCGTCTCTTCGCCGGCAGCCGCGGAAGGCTCGTCCTCCGTATGCTCACGGGGCAGCTCTTCCCCTTCCTCTGCGGTTTCATTCCCGGGAGCTTCTACGGTATCCTCCGGCCCCTTTTCCTCCGGGGCAGCGTCCGGTACTTCCGCGCTGTCTTCGGGAACTTCTTCCACCGGCAGTGCATCTGTGGCGGCCGGCAGAGCATCCTCCTCAGCCTCATTTCCTCCTTCAGCCCCGTCTTCTTCAGAAGAGATCCTTCCGAGGATAACGTCAAGGCTGTGATGGATTTCATCATCAGGGGCAGGCGCATTTTCCCCATCAGGCATCTCCGCGGATGGGGCGCTCTGCAGCTGAGGCAGCGCCTCCTCTGCGGGAAGCTCGGTCCTGGCATTGAGGCCCTTATCCTCCCTGACGGAGAACTCGTCATAGCCCTCGGGGTCCGCGGCGTAGGCGGAAACGCTGGTGATGACTCCGGAACCGGCCTCGGACTTGAGAAACTTCTCCCTGTCGGTGTACACCTCATCGATGCCCTCGAGGATCTTCCCCGTTATGTCATGATAATATGTCCCGGCGTATCTCAGTGTCATCTCCTCGGTGACGCCGTGGTTTTTTATCACATCCGCGTAGAACTCGCCGCTCCTCTTGAGCTTCATCTCACCGCCATCGTAGTCGGTATGCACGAGGCCGTAGCGGGCGAAATTGCCCTCCAGGAACTCGAAGCTGTCGGTGAAGCTCCTGTAGTAATATCCCTCAAAGTACACGGAAGATTCCGCCATGGCTTTAAGGTGTTCGTAGATATATCTGATGCGGAAGAAGTCCTCGTTGTCGCATACGCCGTTCTCGGTCACTATGACGGGAAGGTCCGCGACGGATGTAAGATCCCTGGCGCACTTGACCAGGCCCTCGGGACATATGGCGTTCCCGAGATCGCTCACCGGGAAGCCCTCCGGAGCGGGACGCTCCTCGTAACCCGTGACCATGGTGCCGTACTGGTAGTTCATGGCGATGAAATCGGCGTAGCATCCTTTGGGCATGCCCAGCTTTTTCACGGGCCTTGCGGCAACGCCTGCCAGTACCGCCTTGGCGAAGGACAGGTATCCGAAGCTGTCGAGCCAGCCGGCGGCGCGGCGCTGGTAGCCGCTTTTGGGATCCTTCGGCTCATGATATATCGTTGCTATGGAGCAGCTCACCTTCACGGGAGAGTATCCCAGCTGATCCGCCGCGGAATGTATAAGGCTGTAGGCCGACATATGGCATCTTGCCATGTTCGTGAGCACTTTGCGGTAGAGCTTGTAGGACTGTTTTCCGGGAGGGAAGCATCCGTAGAAATATCCGTTGATGGCATAGGTATTGGGTTCATTCATGGTGATGAAATCCTTCACCAGGTCCCCGAAGCTCTCCACCGCCTTTTTCACGTAGTGCAGGAAGATATCGACGCATCCGTCGTTCTCGAATCCTCCGAGTTCCATGAACCACAGGGGATCCGCGAAGCTGTGCAGCGTCAGCATGGGAACGATGCCCTTTGAGACGATATACTCCAATATCTCGCGGTAATGCTTAATGACGCCGTTGTTGAACACTCCCCTGGCAGGTTCGATGCGGCTCCAGGATACGCCGAGCCTGAAGCGGGAGATGCCCATCTCGGCCATCAGATCCACTTCCCTCTTGTAGTTCTCGTAGAACCCGCATGCCTCATCCGGGGACGCGCCGTCCTTTATGTATCCCTTCCTGTACCACTCGTACCAGGTGTTTCTTTTGTCATCTCCCTCGGTCTGCACCGCGCAGGCCGACACTCCGAGCATTATCTCGCTTTCCGGGATCCTGAGTTCTTCCATAGTCAAACCCTCTTCGTTTTCTGCGGAGATATCCGCAAGGTGATTTTATCACACCATCGGTCCTTTTTAAAGCATTATGGGAAAGAGCCGTCCCATTAATTGAGAGGAGGCTTCCGTTTGATTTAGCAGAATAAATTATCATTAATCACGGAATAAATGATGAAATACTGTTCCGACTTTCACCGCCATAAGTTACAATTATACTGAAGGAGTATGCCATGTTAAGTCTTAGAAACATCTCCAAGGAGTATCATACGGGCGGAGAGACCGTAAAGGCACTCAACAACGTCAGCCTGGACTTCCGTACCAATGAATTCGTATCCATCCTGGGGCCTTCAGGAGGAGGAAAGACCACCCTTTTGAACATCATAGGGGGGCTCGATCAGTATACCTCGGGAGACCTTATCATAAACGGCAGGAGCACCAAGAAGTACCGTGACCGCGACTGGGACAGCTACCGCAACCATTCCGTGGGCTTCGTTTTCCAGAGCTACAACCTGATACCGCACCAGAGCGTACTGCAGAACGTGGAGCTGGCCCTCACCCTTTCCGGTGTGAGCCCTTCAGAAAGAAAGAGAAGGGCCCGTAAGGCCCTGGAAGCAGTCGGGCTGGGTGACCAGATACGCAAAAAGCCCAATGAGATGTCCGGCGGCCAGATGCAGCGCGTGGCCATTGCCAGGGCAATAGTCAACGATCCGGACATCATCCTGGCGGATGAGCCCACGGGAGCGCTGGATACCCAGACCAGCCTGCAGGTGATGGAGATCCTGAAAGACATCGCCAGGGACCGCCTGGTGGTGATGGTCACCCACAATCCGGAGCTGGCGGAAAAGTATTCCACCAGGATCGTGCGCTTAAGGGACGGACAGATCATAGACGATTCCAACCCCCTCTCCCCCGCGGAGACAGCCTCCGAAAAGGAGATGGAGAAGGCCATGGGACAGAAGAAGGAGAAGAAGCCCTCCATGTCCCTTCTGACCTCTTTCGGGCTGTCCTTCAAGAACCTTCTCTCGAAGAAGGCCCGCACCCTGCTGACCTCCTTCGCGGGAAGCATCGGGATCATAGGCATAGCCCTGATCTACGCCGTGTCCCAGGGCACCAGCAACTACATAGACTCCATACAGCAGGATACCCTTTCGACATATCCTCTCACGATAACGGCGGAGACGGCGGACATGTCCTCCATCATGACGGCCTTCGGGGCCATGCTCAACGTCAAGGACGACAGACCCGAGGGCACATTGGTGGAAAAGCAGGTCATGGGGCAGGTGTTCGCCCAGGTGGGCACCAATGACCTCAAGAGCCTCAAGCACTATATCGACGATCATTACGACGAGATAGACGATTACGTCAACGAGATCAAGTACAGCTACGGCATATCCCCGAGGGTCTATACCTATGACATCAACGGGGACGTGTTGAGGGTCAACCCCACCAGCATCTTCGCGGGCTATTATTCCGCATTCATGGGCGGCTCCTCGGTATTCAGCGAGATGATAACCAACAGGGAGCTGCTGGACAGCCAGTACGATATCCTGATGGGTTCCTGGCCCGACAGCTACGACGAGCTGGTGTTCGTCCTCTCCGACCGGGGAACCATCACGGACTACATGGCCTACTGCCTGGGCCTTCTGGACCGTGCAGAGATCGAGGAGATGATGGAAAAGGTGCAGAATTCGGAGGAGATCGTCCTCAGGGAAGTTCCCAACGAATGGACCTATGAGGACATCATGGATCTGGACCTGAGACTGGTATTCGCCTATCAGTTCTACCGCTACAATTCCGAATTCAACGTATGGGAGAACATGAGCTCCGACGGAGCTTACGTGGAGGATCTGGTGAAGAACGCGGAGAGACTCAAGATCTCCGGGATAGTGAT
>CADBPP010000016.1 GCA_902796565.1 uncultured Eubacteriales bacterium
ACCTCGTCGGTGGAGGCCCCCTCCGGCTCCACGAAGAGCTGATGGCGGCTCTTGTCCGCGAAGCGCACGATCTTGTCCTCGATGCTGGGACAGTAGCGGGGGCCCACGCCCTCGATCTGTCCGGAGAACAGCGGGGAACGGTGCAGGTTCGCCCTTATGACCTCATGGGTCTTTTCATTGGTATAGCCCAGATAGCAGGGCTCGTTGACGAATTCATCGCTGAAGTCCTCGAAGGAGAACATCCCCCCGCTTGAGTCCCCGTACTGGACGGTCAGCTTTGAGAAATCTATGCTTCTCTTGTTTACTCGGGAGGGTGTGCCGGTCTTGAGCCTCATCAGCTTAAAGCCCTCATGGGCCAGGGAGGAGCTGAGAAATCCCGCGGCGCACAGCCCGTTGGGGCCGCTCTCCCGGGTGGCTTCCCCTATAATCACCCTGCCCTTGAGGTATGTCCCGGTGCACAGCACCGCGGCGCGGCATGTGTATATGCCGCCGGTCTGTACCTCGATCCCCCTGAGCACTCCGCCTTCGGTGATGATGCTCACGGCCTCCTCCTGTTTCAGGAACAGGCCTTCCTGGCGTTCTATCACCCTTTTCATGTATTCGTGATAACGCCTTTTGTCGGCCTGGGCCCTGAGGGACTGCACAGCGGCCCCCTTGGAGGTGTTCAGCGTCTTTATCTGCAGATAGGTCCGGTCTATGGCCCGTCCCATCTCTCCTCCCAGGGCGTCGACTTCCCTCACCAGGTGGCCCTTGCCTGTGCCTCCTATGGAAGGGTTGCAGGGCATCATGGCTATGGAGTCGAGGTGCATGGTGAGAAGAAGGGTCCTTTTGCCCTTTCTCGCGCTGGCGAGGGCCGCTTCGCATCCCGCGTGCCCGGCGCCCACCACTATGACATCATAATCTCCCGCGTCGTAATTTATCATATGTTCACCGTTTCATTTTCCGAGACAGAACTTTTCGAATATCCTGTCCACTATATCCTCGTCCGCAGTCTCCCCGGTGATCTCCCCCAGATCGTGCCAGCTGTCCAGTATGTCTATTGAGATGAGATCTGCGGGAAGGCCTTCCTCCAGGGTGGACGATGCTTCATCTATGTGCCTCAGAGCGCTGTCGATGAGGCTCTTGTGCCTGGAATTCACCAGTATGATGCTTTTCGCTATGTCGTCTCCTTCGCCCCTTACGAAGGAGGAGATCCTCTTTTCCAGTTCCTCCAGTCCCTCCCCGGTAAGAGCTGAAAGAGCGACGGGATCTTCCTGTCCGAAAGCTGATGCGCATTCCCCGCAGACGCCCCTGTCCGATTTGTTCATTACGCAGATGCGCTGCCTGCCTGCGGCCTTCTCCCATATGGAGAAGTCCTCGCTGTCGGGGGGAGAGGATCCGTCGCATACGAAGATCACGAGGTCAGACAGCTCCATCGCCTTAAGGGAGCGCTCTATGCCGATGGCTTCCACCCTGTCGCTGCTTTCCCGGATCCCTGCGGTATCCATTATCTTCACAGGTATGCCGTCCATGACTATGAGTTCGTCCACCACGTCCCTGGTGGTGCCCGGTATGTCGGTCACGATGGCCTTATCCTGCCTCAGAAGGGCGTTGAGGAGCATTGACTTTCCTACGTTGGGCTTGCCGACGATGGCGGTTTTGAGGCCGCTGCGGTAGATCTCTCCCCGCTGATAGGAACCTGAAAGCTCCGAAAGCTGCCGACGAATGATCCCCAGTTCCCTTTTCAGCGAGAAGTCCTTCAGCTCGTCTATGTCATACTCGGGATACTGTATAGTGACCTCCAGGTCCGAAAGGAGTTCAAGTATGCTGTCCTTCACCCTGTCGAGGTGCTCTCTCAGCCTTCCGCTTATCTGGGAGGCCGCGATGCGGGAAAAGCTCTCGGATGAGCTGGTTATGATATCGCTCACCGCTTCCGCCTGGGAAAGATCTATGCGCCCTCCGAGGAACGCCCTTTTGGTGAATTCCCCTGGCTGGGCCGGAACGACCCTTTCGTCCCGCAGCAGTTCATCGAGCACGCTGCGGGAAGCCGCCATGCCGCCGTGACAGTTTATCTCTGCCACGTCCTGGGTGGTATAGGTATGGGGAGCGCACATCTTCGACACCAGCACCTCATCCAGCACGGCACCGGTCCGGTCCACTATGTGGCCGTAGCTCATGGAAAAGTTGGGCGCTTCGGAAAAGCTCTTTCCTCCGGGACGCACGAAGATGCGGCCCACAGCGTCGAACGCATCGGGACCGCTGACTCTGATGATGGATATGCCTCCGGTCCCGGACGGGGTGGATATGGCGGCTATGGTGCTGGAATCCCTCATAAAGAATCACCTCAACTGATATATTGTATCAAAAAAATCCGCAGTATTGAAGAACTGCGGAAATGTATTGAGCTACAGCCACCCCATATGTTCCAGAAAGATCTTTATCCCGAGGAGGATCAGTATCGCACCTCCGGCTATCCTCGAGCCCTTTTCGTATCTGTTGCCGAATACGGCTCCCAGCTTTACTCCGAAAAATGAGAAGGTGAAAGTGGTCAGGCCGATCATGAGGCACGAGGCGAAAACGTTCACCTTCAGCAGAGCCAGAGTGAGCCCCGCCGCCAGGGCGTCTATGCTGGTGGCCACGGCCAGCGGGAGCATGACCTTCGGCGCCATGGAGGCGCCGGAGCTGTCCTCCCCGTCCCCGAAGGCTTCCTTTATCATGTTCCCTCCGATGGCCCCCAGAAGCACGAGGGCTATCCAGGGGACGAAACGTCCAATATATTCCGTGAGAGCGCTTCCCAGAAGGTACCCGGCTGCGGGCATCAGCGCCTGGAAGGAACCGAACCAGATCCCCGCCAGTGCGCACTGGGCGGCTGTGGGCTTTCTGAGGCACAGCCCCTTGCATACCGATACGGCGAAGGCGTCCATGGAAAGGGCGGCTCCGAGAAACAGGACTTCCAAAATGCTCATGATGAAAAACCTCCGATAAATGATCCGCGTCTGCCGCAGGCCGTTTTGATTATTTTAGCACACAGGACAGTATCCCAAGAAGAAAAGCCAGCTGTGCGGCGCTGTTCACGAACTGTTCCTTCCAGTTGACCTTTGCGTCGTTCTGGTCCATGTGCTTTGCGAGCCAGATCATATAGAAGATAAGAAGGACCCATGCGCCGAAGAAGAAGGCGGCGGGGAAGGACATGACGGATCTTCCCACAGCAAAAAAGTCGATAGCCCTCCTGTCCAGGATCACGGATACGATCATGAGAAGGAACCCCGAGGGCATCAGGAAGCGGAACTGTTTCGCCAGGAACTTCACGTCCGGTCCTCCGAAGGCAAGTATCATCTTCCAGGCCACCTTGCCGAGGCCCGCTGAGGCGCATAGCACCGCCCCGGCGATAAAGAGAGCGCTTTTGTATTTCAGCGAGATGAGCACTATGCTCGCAGAAAACAATATCACGGGAAGGGCGTCCGTCAGGGCCAGAGCCAGGCTGAAGCCCTCTTTCTTTTCTTCAGTCATTGAGTCGTTCCTTTCAGCGGCTGTGCCGTATATTTGACATTTTAAATTATTACTGTTAGAATGTCAACGTAATACAGCATGCTCAGGGACATACCATGGACAACAAAAAACTCAAAGAGGAAAGGATAAGGCTTTTCCGCGACAGCGCTTCCTTCAGGCCTGTTTCGAGGATACCGCACTTTGCCAACGCGGTGACCTGGAAGGTGTTCGACGCGGGCCACACTCTGGATGAGGCCCTGGTCGATCTGGCCGTCATGAAGGAATGCGTCGTCCACTTCCTTGACAATTATACAGTCGACGGCCTTATGGACACCGGCATAAGGAACCAGTTCACCGTGACGGAGGCCTTCGGAGCGAAGGGATACTATTACTATGACAGCGAGAGCATAGGTATAAAGGACCACATGCTGTGCACTGTGGACACCCTTTTCGATTACCTGAGGGATTACGACCGTTTCGTCTGGGAACAGGTCCTGCCGGAAAAGTACGGGGATGAATGGTACGACAGGGACATCTCCGTATGGAAGAAGACCTTCGGGGAATATCTGAAATATACCATGTTCATTATAAGCATGGCTTCCCTTACATCGAAGAAGTACGGCATACCCTCCCTCGCCCCCAACAATCCCATGACCGGCACCATAAACTTCGCCGCGGAGGAGCTGATGGCCAACCTCCTGGGCATAAAGGAGCTTTCCACCGCCATGAGGAGGAATGGCTCCCTCCTTAAGGATTTCGTCGATGAATGGGATGAAAAGAAGATAGACCCGCAGATAGAAAAGGTGCTGGGGTCGGACGGGCCAAACATGAAGTACTGTTTCGACGCGTCGGTACTGATGCTGGTGCACAACATCATGAACACCTCCCAGTTCGAGACCTTCTACTGGCCCCATCTGGAGAAGCTCCTGAGGGCCTACGAAAAGAAGGGTATGAATGCCAGGATCTTCGCGGAGGGCAGCATACTGCGTTTCGCCGATTATTTCCGTGATTTCTCCCGGGGCACCCTTACGATGCACATAGAGAACGACGGCGTGTTCGACATAAGAAGGAGCATGCCCAACGTGGCGATAATGGGAGGGCTTACCACCGAGATACTTCGCGCTGAACACATTTCCGACGCGGTGGACGCGGCCAGGATGCTCTGCGAATCCTTCGGCCGGGAGGGCGGGTTCATCCTCAGCGAGGGAAGGATGCTCTCATACCGCAATGACGCCTACAGCGAGAATTACCGGGCGATATGCGACTTTATGAATGAGGGAGGCCGGTGACATGGACAGAAAAGACTGCTTCTATGCCTCCTACCCGGAGGGCTACAACGCTCTGGTGAAGAAGATCATACCCATCTGGCTGAGGCCCGCGAAGGATATGCTGATGAGGCTTCTGGTCACGATACTGAAGGACGGATAACAACAGGAGAGCATTCTTTGCTCTCTTTTTTGTTTACCCGGGCAGATCGGCGGGCTGTTGTGATATTATTGACTCATGATAAATCTGGACGGGCGGCTTCGGATGGCCGCGTCAATGACTGGAAAATGCTCCCTCGTAGCGGATATAGGGTCGGATCACGCC
This sequence comes from uncultured Eubacteriales bacterium, assembly GCA_902796565.1. Taxonomy (GTDB): domain Bacteria; phylum Bacillota; class Clostridia; order Eubacteriales; family Anaerofustaceae; genus RUG14186. Next base: position 5,059 of record CADBPP010000016.1, read on the forward strand.
TACCTTCCCGTGAGCCTGATACTCAGCGGCAATGCCTTGAGGGCCATAGTGACGGATCTCAGACAAGGGCCCCTGGAGAATTCCCGGCGCACCGCACAGAAGTACGGTCTCGTGGAGAAGATGAGCTTTTCCCGGGGCAGCGGCTTCGGCGCCCTGGATGGATACGAGCGGCCCGATGTGATAACGGTCTGCGGCATGGGAGGGGAGCTCATAAAAAGCTTTATCGGGGAGAGACCCGATATCGCGAGAGGCTCCGTACTGGTGCTGCAGCCAATGAACAACGCAGGGATGCTGGAAAAATACCTGAGGCAGCAGGGCTACTCAGTCACGGATCAGGCCATATCCACCGACGGGATACACTATTACCGCTGCATGAGAGCGTTGTATACCGGGGAAAGGGAAGACGATCCCGACGCCTGTGACTGTGAATTCCCGCCGTGTCTTATAGAAAAAAGGGACCCTGTGATGTATTCATACCTGCAAAAGAGGCTGGATACTGCCGAAAGGATCCTGTGCTCCATGGAAAGGGGAGCGGCGGCGGATACCAGTGCCGCCGGGGAGACACGGAAACTTGTAAATATTCTGAAAGAAAGGATTGGAAGATATGATTCTTAAGGAGATTCTGGACGTAATAAACATGTATGCGGACGAACGCAGCGCCCTGGAGTGGGACAACAGCGGCCTGCAGATAGGTGATCCGATGAGCGAGGTCTATTCAGTCACCGTATGCCTGGATGTCACCGACAGGGTGGTACAGGAAGCCATCGACAGCGCATCCCAGCTGATCATTTCCCATCATCCCCTGCTGTTCAAGGGGGCGAAAACCATTTGCGACGACGTGAAGGGCAGGCTGATCAAAAAGATCATACGCAACAACATCAACGTATATTCAACCCATACATGCTTCGACATGTGCGGCTACGGCATGAACGCCTACATTGCCTTCAGGCTGGGCATAGACACGGACTGCTTCCTGGAGCCCCACGGGGACGAGGGGATAGGCGTGTGCGGGGACCTGGCACAGCAGTATACCCTCGGAGAGCTGTACGAGCTGGTGAAGAAGACCTTCGGGGCAAAGAGCCTCAGAGTCTCGTTCTGCGCGGACGACACGCGTACCGTCAGAAGGGCCGCCTTCTGCTCGGGAGCGGGAAGGGACCTGATCGCCTCCGCAAAAAACAGCGGGGCGGACGTGTACATCACCAGCGACGTGTCCAATTCGGGATTCATAGAGGCGATGGAGCTGGACCTTCCCGTAGTGGCCCTTACCCACTACGAAAGCGAGAAGAGCTTCATACGCATCGTCTCCGACATCCTCAGAAAAGAGATCCCCTCACTGGAGGTCAGAGAATCCTCCCAGGGGGACCTGGAACGGTTCGTGTAGGAAAAAAAGAGTTGAAGTATCAGCTTTTTTCTGATAATATTGAAATGATAAGCAAGCCGCTTGACCGCGCCCGGAAGGGTGAGGAAAGTCCGAGCTCCGCAGGGCAGGATGCCTGATAACGTCAGGCGGGGGTGACCCCAGGGAAAGTGCAACAGAAAGGAAACCGCCGGCTCAGGCCGGTAAGGATGAAAGGGCGAGGTAAGAGCTCACCGGCGGGCAGGCAACTGTCCGGCTGTGTAAACCCCATCCGGAGCAAGACTAAGAAAGGGCATGTATCGGCGGCCCGTCGAGCCCGTGGTAAGTCGCTTGATGCTGCCGGCGACGGCACGCACAGATAGATGGTCATTAAAACAGAACTCGGCTTATGAGCTTGCTTATCATTTGCAATCATATTATTTATTATTATTTTGGAGGTAGACCCAATTGGCTAAGACAAAGACAATGGACGGCAACTCGGCAGCCGCGCATGCAGCGTATGCGTTCACAGAGGTAGCTGCCATCTATCCCATCACACCGTCGTCACCGATGGCGGAGTATGTGGATGAGTGGTCGGCGAACGGACTCAAGAATATTTTTGACAGAACAGTCAACGTTACCGAGATGCAGTCCGAGGGAGGTGCGGCGGGCGCGCTGCATGGTTCTCTTTCCGCAGGCGCACTGACCACCACCTTCACCGCATCCCAGGGACTTCTTCTGATGATCCCGAACATGTACAAGATAGCAGGAGAGATGCTTCCCGCGGTGTTCCATGTTTCCGCCAGAGCCCTGGCGGGACACGCGCTGTCGATCTTCGGCGATCATTCCGACGTCATGGCTGCCCGTCAGACAGGCTTCGCGCTTCTGTGCTCCAACAGCGTGCAGGAAGTTATGGATCTCGGCGGTATAGCCCATCTCGCTGCGATAAAATCATCGATACCGTTCATGCACTTCTTCGACGGATTCAGGACCTCACATGAGATACAGAAGGTCGAAGTCATAGATTATGATGTATACAGACGTCTGGTGGACTGGGACGCGATACAGCGTTTCAGAGACCGTTCCATGTCCCCCGACGCGCCCTATACCAAGGGCACGGCACAGAACCCCGATATCTTCTTCCAGTCCAAGGAAGCTTCCAACAGGTTCTATGATGAGCTTCCCGATATAGTCAACGACTACATGGAGAAGATCTCCGCCGAGACCGGCCGCAGCTACAAGCCCTTCAATTACTATGGAGCCGAAGATGCCGAATACGTCGTGGTCGCCATGGGAAGCGTCTGTGACGCCCTGGAGGAAGTGGTGGATTATCTCAACGCGAAGGGCGCCAAGACCGGTCTTCTGAAGGTCCATCTCTACCGTCCCTTCAGCGAGAAGTATTTCCGCGCCGTCCTTCCGAAGAGCGTGAAAAAGATCGCTGTCCTCGACCGCACCAAGGAGCCCGGAGCTGTGGGACAGCCCCTTTACCTGGATGTGAAGAGCCTCCTGTACAAGGACAAGGATCATCCCGAAGTCGTGGGAGGCATCTACGGCCTCGGTTCCAAGGATACCACGCCCACCATGCTCAAGGCTGTCTTCGACAACATCATGGGCACAGATCCGAAGGATGACTTCACGGTGGGCATCGTGGACGACGTCACGTACAAGTCGCTGCCCATAGGCGAGAAGATCGATACGGTTCCCGAGGGCACGATAAGCTGCATGTTCTGGGGCCTCGGTTCCGACGGTACCGTCGGCGCCAACAAGAACGCCATCAAGATCATCGGCGACAACACCGACATGTATGCCCAGGGATACTTCTCCTATGACTCTAAGAAGTCAGGAGGAGTCACCATCTCCCACCTGAGATTCGGAAAACATCCCATCACCAGCACATATCTCATCGACAGCGCAGACTTCGTATCCTGCTCCACCCAGAGTTACGTCACCCAGTACGACATGACCCGTTCTCTGAAGGATGGAGGAGTGTTCCTTCTGAACACCACATGGAACGACGCCGAGCTCGAAGAGCACCTGCCCGCTTCCATGAAGAGGGCCCTCGCGGCGAAGAAGGCGAACTTCTATACCATCAACGCCACCCACGTCGGTAAGGAGACGGGCCTCGGCAGAAGGATCAACATGGTCATGCAGAGCGCGTTCTTCTATCTCTCCAAAGTCATCGAGTATGACAAGGCCGAGGAGCTCATGAAGAAGGATGTCGTCAAGAGCTACGGCAAGAAGGGCGAGAACGTGGTCAACATGAACTACAGGGCCATCGACATGGCTGTATCCTCCCTGAGGAAGGTGGAGATACCCGCTTCCTGGGCCGACGCGAAGGACGAGGCAGTCAAGGCAGAGAAGAAGGTCCCGGAATTCATCGAGAAGATCCTCAGACCCATGAACGCCCAGGCCGGAGACGACCTGCCGGTATCCGCCTTCGTGGGATATGAGACGGGAGTGTTCCCCGCAGGCACCGCCCAGTATGAGAAGCGCTGCATAGCGGACGACGTTCCCGAGTGGCAGCCTGACAAGTGCATACAGTGCAACCGCTGCTCATTCGTATGTCCCCATGCCGCGATCCGTCCGGTCCTGGTGACTCCCGCTGAGGCGGCCGCCGCTCCCGAAGGATTCGTGACCATCGATCCCTCCGGAAAGGGATTCGGCGAGATGAAGTACCGTATCCAGGTGTCTCCCATGGACTGCACCGGCTGCGGAAGCTGCGCCAACGTGTGCCCCGCCAAGGAGAAGGCCCTGGTCATGAAGAACGTGGACGAGATGATGAAGGAAGCCCCGAACTGGGATTACATGACGACCCTTCGGACCAAGCAGCCCGAGGACAACAACGTCTATTCCGTCAAGGGCAGTCAGTTCGTCAAGCCTCTGCTGGAATTCTCCGGCGCCTGCGCGGGCTGCGGAGAGACCCCCTACGCGAAGCTTCTGACACAGCTCTACGGTGACCGTATGTACATCGCCAACGCCACCGGATGCTCATCCATCTGGGGAGCGTCAGCACCCAGCACCCCCTATACCGTCAACGACGAGGGCAAGGGACCCGCATGGGCGAACTCCCTGTTTGAGGACAATGCCGAGTACGGTCTCGGAATGGCTCTGGCCGTAAAGGCCATCAGGCAGTCCGTGGCGGAGAAGCTGGATGTCATCTCAGCCGCCGGAAGCGATGAACTGAAAGCGGCATGCGAGCTCTGGAAGAAAGAGATGAACGATGCCGAGGGCTCGAAAGCTGCTTCCGAGAAGCTGGTAGCGCTCCTCGAGGGAGCCGGGCTCACAGGTGACGCGGCAGACGCGGCAGCCTTCGTGCTGGAGAACCGCAGGCAGCTCACCAAGAAGAGCTTCTGGATCCTCGGAGGAGACGGCTGGTCCTACGATATAGGATACGGCGGACTCGACCACGTTCTGGCATCCGCCGAGGACGTGAACGTCCTGGTGTTCGATACCGAGGTCTACTCGAACACCGGAGGACAGTCCTCCAAGGCCACTCCCACCGCTGCGGTAGCCAAGTTCGCCGCCCAGGGCAAGAAGGTCAAGAAGAAGGATCTCGGAGCCATGGCCATGGCATACGGTTACGTATATGTGGCCCAGGTAGCCATGGGCGCCGATTACAACCAGGTGCTCAAGGCCTTCAAGGAGGCGGAGAGCTATCACGGACCTTCACTGGTCATCTGCTACGCGCCCTGCATCAACCACGGCATCAAGGCCGGCATGAGCAAGGCCATGGACCAGGAGAAGAACGCCGTCGCTTCCGGTTACTGGCATCTGTACAGGTATGATCCGCGTCTTGCGGCGGAAGGAAAGAACCCCTTCACCCTGGACAGCAAGGAACCCACCGAGAGCTTCCGCGACTTCATCATGAGCGAGAACCGCTACACCTCCCTGAAGGTGACGTTCCCCGACATCGCCGAGGAACTGTTCGTCCGTACCGAGGAGGACGCGAAGGCCCGTTACGAGAAGTACAAGGCTCTGGCCGGAAAGTAAACCGGGAAAAAATAACATAAACTTCTTCACCGGGCGGGAGATGTCCCGCCCGGTGATTTGAGAAAGAAAAGGAAAAGCTATGAAAAGAACCATTGCCTGGGCGCTGTGCGCCATACTGTTTCTGACCCTGTGTTCATGCGGGGCGAAGGAGGAGAAGGATCCCATGGAGGGCTATTACGGCCGCTATGAACTCACAGCCCTGGAAAGCAGCGCGGAAGCCCTGACCGAAGAGGTGCTTGCCCGCTCTCTGGAGGTCATGAACTCCAGGGGAGACGGTCCCGTATGCCTGGTGTGGAGCGCTTCGGGGATAAGCTTCTCGGGGCTCGGCGCCGGTACGGACAGCGCATCAATTGACCTGGAAACGGGCATCTTCACCGTGAGCGAGGAGGAGTCCTATCCCATCGCGATCAGGGAGGACGGCGCCATCGTCATCAGCGTGGATCAGGGGGATGAGAATCCTTTCGACATGATCTTCGTTAAGACTGAGGAGGGTACTCAGCCCGCCGGCGGGACGGAGCAGACACAGGACCCGGAGCCCACCTCCACCGAGGAAACGCCGGGTGCGGAGGATGACACACAAACGGAGGGATCCGATGAGGAGCCCGAGGACTAAAGGATGACAGGGCAGCGTTTCCCCGTGGGGAATATGCCCTTTTTTGATTTTTCAGAGGGTTAAGGAATGGACGAAAGGAAAATGATGATCCCGGTGAGGAAGGATGACCCCTTCCGCCCCGTATACCACGCTTCGGTCCCTTCGGGATGGGGGAACGATCCCAACGGCCTGTGCTTTTTCAGGGGAGCCTTCCACATGTTCTATCAGTACAATCCGTATGATACCGTATGGGGCCCCATGCACTGGGGACACATGGCGAGCACCGACCTGATCCACTGGGAGGATCTGCCCGTAGCCCTGTTCCCGGACATGCCCTTCGATCGGGGTGCGGGATGCTTTTCCGGAAGCGCACTGGTCTTTGATGGGAGGCTTTATGTGATATATACCGGGGTCGGCGAGGACGGCTCCCAGCAGCAGTGCATGGCCTGTTCCTCCGACGGGATAACGTTCGTGAAGTACGATGAGCCGGTGATCGGTTCGGACATGCTGCCGGAGGGCGCACCTCGGGACGATTTCAGAGATCCGAAGCTGTTTTTCCGGGACGGAGCCTTCCGGTGTCTGGTGGGCACCAGGATCGGGGAAAAGGGGAACATCGCGCTGTACCGTTCAGAAGATCTGAAAAGCTTTTCCCTTACAGGAATGCTCTTCCCCGAGGACGGCTGCGGGATCCCCATGGAGGGCATCTGCGAATGCCCTGACATCCACGCCTTCAGCGGTGAGGACCTTCTGATCTTTTCGCCCCAGCGTACATACTCTTCCGGTGACAGGTTCCAGAATCCCCAGTCCACCGTATACATGAGCGGGAAGCTGGATCTTTGTACGGGACGCTTCTGCGCTTCCCGCTGGGATGAGATCGACTCGGGAAGCGACTTCTACGCGGCTCAGGCAGCTGATCTTCCCGACGGAAGATGCGTCATGTTCGCATGGAAGGAGATGTGGGGCCGCACCATGCCCACATCGGCCCGGGGCTGGGCGGGAAGCTACATCCTGCCCAGGGAGCTGACCGTCGAAGGAGGCAGACTGATCCAGTCTCCGGCAGGGGAGGCAGCGGAGAGTTTCGAAAGGATGGCGGATTTTTCTGATATCCCGATACCTGAAGGCGTTTCCGTCTCCCCGGAAGGGGTGAGGGGGAATGTGATGCGTCTGCGGGTCTCTCTGGCGCCAGGGGAGTGTTCGGCATGCGGCATAAGGCTTCTGGTCTCGGGGAAGGATCATGTGGCTGTGTATTATGATGTCCGAAAGAAGATCCTTTTCTCTGAGCGCGGATCCATGGGGACGCTGATCGAGGGAAATGACGAGGACACCTGTGTGAGGAGGTCCCCCGCGGGGCTGAAAAACGGGGTGCTGGAACTGGATATTTTCCTGGACCGCGGCAGTATGGAGATATTCATAAACGGGGGGGAAAGGACCCTGACCATGAACGTGTATCCCCGGGACAGCTCTTCCGACGGCATCGAGTTCTTCTCAGTCGGAGGGGATGCCTCGATACGCTCCCTTGAAATGTACCTGCCCCGCGGATGAGCTTTTCAAAACGGAACACACACAAAAAGGCGTCCGGCAGAAGCCGGACGCCTTAAATGTCGTACAGAGACGCTTGCAGCGAACTATTTGTTCTCGATGGCGAGGATCTCCATGGGGCATGCCTTTACGCAGATGCCGCAGGCGATGCACTTTGTGGTGTACTCGGTATCGGGAGCCTTGACCATGGTCTGGGTGGGGCAGATGTCGACGCACTTGCCGCAGCCTACGCACTTTTTCTTATCGATCATGTAAACGCCGGTCTTCTCGTTCTGCTTGATGGCGTCATGTTCGCATACTTCCATGCACTTTCCGCACTGGATGCAGGTGAAGGGCTTGATGGTCTTGCCGTCCTTCTTGGTGCCGATCCTGATGGCGCCGAGGGTGACATCGAACTTCTTGTAGTAGGCTTCCGAGCAGGCGGAGGCACAGGCCAGACATGCCATGCACTTGGAGGCGTCAGTAACAACTAATTTCTTCATTTTGATCTCCTGGATAGGGTTATTTTACTGACTATATTATAGCAAAAACCTGAAACCAACTCAAAGGAATTACGGCTTTGGCATGCTCCATTTCCCCGGGATCCTTCCTTTATCCGCCCCTTTGGGCCCTTCAGGCTCCCATGAATTGATCGAGTGTGTTTCAGTTCAATTTCATATGTTAAGATTAACATATCAGAAATTGAATAATACCGGCATAGGGATGAAATTGATCCCTGTTCCGGAGAGCGCCCTTCCGTGGCGAGGTGATGCTCATGCCCGCAGGAAGGAGCGTCCCGCCCGGGCGGGGGATCCAGCGGGGAAAAACATTTGATAAAAAGGCTTAAAACCTCCATGAATCTTGACAAACCGCATTTAATAAAGTACTATTGTCTAAATGTTAATTAAATTAATTGATTGGCATTAAAAACTATTTTAAATTCGTGGAGGAAAATGATGAAATCTTTCAAGAGAGCACTTATCGTTCTTCTCGCAGTCGTCCTGACAGTCGGCCTGGCTGCCTGCGGCGGAGGCGGAAAGAAGGAAAGTGACAACATTATCAACGTCATGCTTTCCACCAACGTCATGAGCCTTGATACTAATCTGGCTACTGACGGTGAGTCCTTCGAGATCATCGCAGACTGCATCGACGGACTTACACAGATGGATGCTGACGGTGCTGCCGTGGAAGCTATCGCGGAGGGCTGGGACATTTCCACTGACGGATGTGTCTACACCTTCCATCTCCGTGACGCTGTATGGTCCAACGGGACCCCCGTTACCGCCAACGACTTCGTATTCGCATGGCGCAGGATCGCACAGGGTGCCGGCGAGTATGCCTACATGCTGGACGAGATCGGCCAGATCAAGGGCGCCGCAGCCATCATCCATGACGGCGCGGATCCCGCGACCCTCGGTGTTGTCGCACTGGACGACAAGACTCTGGAAGTCACACTGGAAGTTCCTGTTTCCTACTTCCTGTCACTGATGTACTTCCCGACATTCTACCCCATCAATCAGGAGTTCTATGAGAGCCTTCCCGAGGGCGAGTACGGAACGAGCCCCGAGACCTTCCTTTCCAACGGCGCATTCATGCTTTCCGACTATATCCCCGGAACAGCAAGCCTCTCCGTTGTAAAGAATCCCGATTACTGGGATGCAGGCAGAGTTAAGCTCGAGGGCATCAACTATCAGGTAGTCGGTTCTTCCGACAACGCCCTTACCGCATACAAGAGCGGAACACTGGATCTCGCAGTCGTCAGCGGAGATCAGGTCGCCAGCGTAAAGGCTGACAAGGACCTGGCTGAGGACCTCAATGTCACCGGTGCGGGCTACATGTGGTATCTCACGTTCTCGCAGACCGCCAACAACGCCAACGGTTATCTCGCAAACGCCAACCTGAGACTGGCTATCTCCAACTCCATCGACCGTCAGAGCCTGGTGGACAACTACGTTATGGACGGCTCCCTGGCCACCTATACCGCGGTTCCTCCCCAGTTCGCCGCATCCGCGACGACGGGCGAAGACTTCTCCGGAGACCAGGAGAGATTCAAGGATTACATCGGATATAATCCCGAGAAGGCAGCTGAGTACTACGAGGCAGCCAAGAAGGAACTGGGAGTAGAGGAATTCAGCTTCACGATGCTCTACGGTTCCAACGAAGGCGATGAGGTCGCCAAGGTCGCCCAGGCCATCAAGGAGCAGGTGGAAGCGAACCTGCCCGGACTGACCATCACCCTGGCACCCATGACAAAGGCGGAGAGACTCGACAAGATGCAGAACGACAACTATGAGATCGCTCTCACCAGATGGGGTCCCGACTACGCCGATCCCATGACCTATCTCGGAATGTGGATCACCAACAACTCCAACAACTACGGTTTCTGGAGCAATGCCGAGTACGACGCCATCATCGCTGACTGCACCACCGGCAAGTACGTCACCGACTATGACGGAAGATGGGCAGCCATGTACGACGCCGAGGCTCTGGTCCTGCAGGACGCTGTCATCGCTCCTCTGTACACCAAGGCCAACGCGAACCTGATCGCCAAGGGCGTGAAGGGCATCGAGTTCCATCCCATGGGACTCAACAGAGTCTACAAGAACGCAGTTGAGGAATAATTCTGTTATTCACCTGAAGCGTAATTAAAGATTCAGACGGATCATCAGAGCGGTCCACCGGGCCGCTCTGATGTACGTATATATAAAAAGAGTTTCTGGAGAAAAACATATGGCCAGATATATAGTAAAGCGTGTCTTCATGGCGCTGCTTACGCTGCTTATAATCACATTTCTCCTGTTCTATTTCGTCAGGATCCTGCCGGGGAACCCTTTCCCCTCGGAGAGGATGTCGGATGAACAGATAGCCCGCAAGAGGGCCGAGATGGGACTTGATGACCCCATACTCACCCAGTTCGTGCGGTATATCAGGAATGTGATCACAAAGGGGAGCTTCGGCAACGGTACTTCTCTTTACAACGGCGCCCCCATATCGGTGGTGCTGCCGAAATGTCTTTCAAACTCCTTCAAGATAGGAGGACTGTCCATCCTGTTCGGAGTAACGGTGGGGCTGATCCTGGGGATCGCCGCCGCGCTCAACAGGGGACATTTCTGGGACGTGTTCTGTACCGTCCTTTCCATAGTGGGGGTATGCGTTCCCTCCTATGTGTTCATGATATTCCTGCAGTATAACTTCGCCTACAAGGTGACGATATTCCCGTTCTACTTCAACGCCCAGAGCTTTCTTGTCTCCGCTGTGATGCCGGCTCTGTCCCTGGGGCTTTTCTCCCTTTCGACGGTGGCCCGCTTCACCCGCAACGAGATGGTGGAGGTAATGGACAGCGACTACGTGCTGCTGGCTGAATCCAAGGGGATGTACGGCACCGCTCTGGTGACGAGGCACATACTCAGAAACGCGCTGATCCCGATAGTTACGGTCATAGCGCCGCTGGTGGTGGATCTTCTCACCGGGGCGCTGGTGGTCGAAAAGATATACGGCATCAACGGTGTCGGAAAGCTGATGGTGGATGCCATAACCGGCGAGGGCATAGACTACAATTACGTCCTGGCCCTGGGGATCCTCTATTCCGCTCTGTACATCGGCATTATGCTGCTTCTTGACATAGTTTACGGACTGCTGGATCCCCGTATCCGCGTGTCCGCGAAGGTGGAGGGCTGAAAATGGAAAAGAACAAAACAGTTCAGACCACCGCCGGTCCCGTCACCGTGAACGAATACATCCCAAAGGACGAGGATTTCGTGCTGGATGTCAGCAAGGACATCCATACCGACTTTAACTTCGCATCCGAGAGCTTCTGGAAGGGAGTGTCGAAGCGCTTCTTCAAAAACAAAAGGGCGGTGATAGGCCTGGTGATCATCGTGATCATAACTATCCTCGCCGTCATCGGGCCCTCCCTGACAAAGTACGGCTACCGTGACATCGTATCCGTGACAGTGGACGGAAAGCAGGTCACCGCCAGGAGCCTCGCGCCCCAGATACCCTGGCTGCACAGGCTCGTAAAGGGTGAACCCCTAAGCGGTCTTTTCAGTGAGGAAACGTTCATTTTCGGAACGGATACGATGGGAAGGGATCTGTGGACCAGGGTCTGGTACGGAGCCAGAGTATCCCTGATCATCGCTTTCGTGACCATAGTGATAGACATGATCATAGGCATGAGCTACGGTCTCATAAGCGGCTACTTCGGAGGCGCCGTGGACAACGTCATGCAGCGTTTCGTGGAGATATCCAACAGCATCCCCCGTCTCGTCATAGTGGGTGTGCTGGCCACCATCATGCCCAAGGGAATAAGCCTGGTCATCGTGGCTCTGCTCCTTACGGAATGGATAGGCATGAGCAAGATCTCCCGTGCCGAGATGCTCAAGATCAAGGAGCAGGAGTACATCATGGCGTCCAGGACACTGGGAGCGGGAAACTTCCGCATCATCTTCGGGGACGTCCTGCCCAATACCATAGGGCCCATCATCACACAGATGATGTTCTCCATCCCCACGGCGATCTTCACAGAGGCCTTTTTGAGCTTCGTGGGCGTCGGCATAGTGCTGCCCCAGTGCTCCATTGGTTCCCTCATCGAGGACGGATTCAACAACATAACCACTCTGCCCTATCAGATACTGCCCCCCATCGTGGTGCTGGCCCTGCTGATG
>CADBPP010000017.1 GCA_902796565.1 uncultured Eubacteriales bacterium
GTCCTCCTTTTCATAATAATATTTCAGATGATACTTCTCCCGTGCTGCAGGCAAAATAACCGTCAGACCAGAAAACGTGTTTCTTCCGGGTCTCCGGGCTTTCTTTGTTTTCCCGGTGTAGATCGCCGGCGGTCCTCCATCATCTCAGACTTAGTGAGTATGGAATTGTGTGTGAAAGAACGGTTCGGGAAGAGTTTCGCGATACAGCTCTGTATATACTGTTCGCAGTTCTTCCGTTGTGTGCTCCATGGCCGTGGGGACCTCCAAAATAAGGTAGTCCACGCCGAACACAGTGGAGGTCAGCGCTGATTTTCGGTACCCGTTGCGGAGATAAAACTGCAGTCTGCGTCTCCTCACCGATCGGGTCTCCTCGTCCTCTACCCTGTCCGGGTTTTCGACCTCCACGACCACACAGTCAGCTCCCTGCAGACGCTCAGCCAAATGTTGGAGAAATAGTGATCCAAAGCCTTGATCCCGGTGATCCTCGGTGACAGCGAGATAATCTAACAAGTAATCCCTTTCTCGTCGCACGAAAAAAGCGTAACCCATGATTTCAGTGCCATCGAACAGGCCATAGCATTCGTAGGCACTTTTCTTCCACGCCCGTCTTATTGCCGCTAACGGTCTTCGCTCATCGCGGGAAAAGTCCTTTTTCAGGCGGGCGTTGTATAACAGCTCAACCTGGGTAAAATCTGTCAGTTGTCGTGTGATCATCATTGTTCGGCCACTTTCTCAAATACCGGCTCCGTCACGGCGGAGTCGATCAGATACTCCGGGTTCAATTCTGGTCAGTAATTGTAAATCATGAGACCGGGCCTTGGAACTAAAGCATAGCCATCGATCATTTGACTGTCTTTCCCAGTTCATAGGCCTTTTCGAGGTACCCGCTGCTCTTCGTCATGGACGTGGTTCCGCAGCCTCCGCCCAGTACCATACCGCAATCCTCGAACCGCATATACTCGCAGATTCGGTGGTAATACGCCTCCACGACGTAAAACACCGTGTCCGTATCATCCCATGCCACGGTGAGCAATGCCGCCTTTTTATGCATATTGGTCAGCTCGATCGTAAAGCTGTAAAAGCGGTCGATCACCGTTTTGAGCTGCGCTGGCCAGTTGTAGTAATAGACCGGCATGACGAAGACCAGCATGTCCGTCTCTTTGATAAGCCCCTTGAGTTCATGCTCATAAGCATCCTTCTGGACACAGGGACCGTTCATCCCACAGCGATTGCAACCGAGGCACGGACGGATATCCGCCCGGATCACATCATAGGCGGTAACATTATGCCCCTGTTCTTCGGCTCCACGGATAAACGCCTCCGCGAGAAGATTGGAAGAGCCGTGAATATTGCCGCTGCTTTCCAGCACCAGAATCTTCATATGTCAGCCTCGCTTTTCAAGTAATCTATCAGTACGGACAGACCCTGCCAGGAAACGCAGATGCGATCATGGCGGGTCCGTATCTCTTCGGCGATCCCATCCAGCGGAAACCAGCGCACTTCGTCCACTTCGCTCCTCTGAAGCGTCAGCTTTTCTATATCGACAGGTCCCCGGTAAACATACGCATAGCGGATCTCGTTGTCCCGGAAGGGTTCTCCGTGGAAACGCTCTTCATAGGAACAATGGAACGTACCGGCAAAGGCAAGCTCGTCCGGCTTTGCGTGTATGCCGATCTCCTCCCCCATCTCCCGTATCACGGAGAGGAGAGGATCGGATCCGGCGGGAATGTGACCCGCGGAAGACGCGTCATACATCCCCGGGAACGATTCTTTGTCGCTGCTCCGCTTTTGCAGGAGGACGTCGTACCGCCCTTCACGTATCCGGATCACCCATACATGAGAGGTGCGGTGCAGGATGCCGTTTTTATGCGCCGTATCACGATCGACGATCTCGCCGGTCGGCCGGCCGCTTTCATCACATACGTCGATATATTCCACTCCGCATCACCCCATACGAATGTGTGAGCCATACCACCGGATCAAAGGCAACGGATCACCTCGATCTGCCCTTCATTCATCCAAAATCTCGACCGCCGGGTTTCTGCTCAGGATCGCGGAACGCACGGTCTCCGCTTTTTCCTTGGTTTCTGTCAGCAGCTTTAACGGTTTCTCCCCGCCGTAATACAGGAGAACGTACCATACCGGCACCCCCAGGCCGCAGCAGCCATGGGAGCTGAGCCGGGACGGATACAGCCGAGCCTGCTTAACGGCGTTCAGCGGCAGATACTCCCTGCCGCTCAGATACACCGCCTTGTCCCCGATCCGGAAGGAGCCATAGGATACGGCGCTTTTCAGGTCTTCTTTCGAGTCTATGTCCAACGTGGTGGGAACGATCGATTTCCAGGCCATGGATTCTCCTTTCACCGCAAAATGGCGGTCCAAATCGCACTCTGCGCTGCTTTTGCCTCGGGGATCGGGCAGATGGGATAGCAGTGGATCATCCGCTCTCCGATGATCAGATTGCAATCGACGCCGGCATCCCCCAGCTTCTGCGCCAGCAGCATTGTATCCGGGTACAGCACCTCCCAGGTCCCAGTCGTCAGGGTAACGGGGCAGAGACCGGACAGATCCCCATACAGCGGACTGACCCTCGCATCCGTCACAGGAAGCCCGTCCGCCCATACTTCCCCCATCCGGCGAAGTCCGTCTATACCGAGCATCGGATCAAGATCGAGGCAGTCTTCCAGTTCCCCGTTCGACATGCTCAGATCCACCCAGGGAGAGATCAGGATCAATTCCTCCGGACCCGGGTTCCCGTCCTGCTGAAGGACCTCCGCGAGGCCAAGCGCCAAACCTCCTCCCGCGGAGTCGCCCATGAACACGACCTTCCCGCAGTCGTTGTCGTCCAGATAATCCAGGTAATAGGACAGGCAGAGGTCATAGGCTGTTGCGCAGTTGTATACCGGCTCTTTCGGATAGACCATGAGCACGACCTCGGCCCCTGTCTCCTTCGCCGTCCTGGCAGCCATCGTTGTCTGCTGGTTGTTCGGCTGGTTTATGTACGCGCCCCCATGGAAATAAAAAACAGTCTGCGCGGGATGCTCCTGATCATTGTAGATGAACGCCTGCAGGGCATCCAGTTTCTCTTCCCGAAGGCTCATTCTGAACCTGGCTTTTTCAATCACCACCGGTTCCCTGTTGCTCTCGGCCTTTTCCGCTATATACGCCTCCGCCGCGTCGACCGACGTAAACTTATCACTGCGGTGCTGAACGGTAAGAAACAGATCCGTAAAGCCCGCCATGAAGGAACGGTGGTTGATGACACGGCAATAGAACCAGAAGCACCCGGCGGCCAGAACGATTATCGCCAGGACGGCACACAGGGTTTTAACTGCAGTTTTCATTTCACCTCGATCTGACAGGAACGCATCGTCTCCAGAGCAGCCAGATGCTTTTCCGGCGTAACACCGGCGCAGCAATTCCCGTCCACACATATCTTCACTTCCGGCAGGCTCGCTTTGAGAAGCAGCGCATTTGAAACCACGCAGATATCCGTACACAACCCGATGAGTTCGATCTCCTCCAGGTCTTCGATCTCCTTAACCGCAGCCACCATCTGTACGCTCCCGAAGGTCGGCTTCTCAAAGATCACAGCTTCGGTCAGCAGCGCGGCGATGTCCGGGCGGATGCGCCAGCCCTCCGTTCCCTTGATGCAGTGCTCGACCGGAAGATTCCTGCCCTCCTGTGTGGAGAGATAATCCGGTCCGTGGGTATCCATCGTGGCAAATATATCCCCGGCAGGATAGGTTCGGATCTTCTCCTTTGCCGCTTCTACGATGGCTTCCGCTTCAGGCGTTCCCAAAGAGCCGTCGATAAAGTCATTTTGCATATCGATCACAATGAGCAGTTTTTTCACGGTCAATTGTCCTCCTGTACTCTTTCCGTTTTCCGTGTTATAGTCTTTTGCTTCCGTCGCATTTCCCGCAGCGGCTGCAGCCGTTGCAGGTATACTGCATCCCGCAGGTCCGGCAGCGTTCCCCGAAATATGGTTTATACAGCTGATCTTCCGGGATCGGATAGCCCCATTCATCGGTGAGATGCCAGGCGATCGGCTTTCCCTGGTAGCTGAGTCCGGACTTGTATGCCTGCCGGCTCTGGATCCCGTTTCCCTCGATGTGATAGGTTCTGCCGTCCTTCACAAAGCATCGGCCCGTGCCGCAGAAGGTGAATGTCACGTCGAAGGCTCTGCACTCATCGCTGAGTGCTTTTACCCATTCATAATGACAGGGACGGGCGCCGCCGTAGTTTTCCCCGTCGCAAAGAACCTGCTCGATCTGTCCGGTCGGCAGGTATTCTTTTATGCTCACCGGTCCAACGAACGGCGCGCACATAATGCCCTTATGCCGGAAAGGCAGCTCCAGCAGGATCGGGATGCGCTCGTCAGCGCGGCGCTGGTTTTCGCAGGTGACATTGAACATCAAGTTTTCCCAGCCGCCGTCCCAGTCCCGCGGAAGATGGTCGGCTGCACGTTCCGGGCGCTTTGTCAGCAGGAAGAACGTCACGTCCGGCCGCCGCCGCATGATCTCCCAGGCCTCGTCCCGCCAGGGGTCGGCTTCCTCCAAAAAGAAGTCGCTGGTCATGCAGACCCGGAGCATCTCGCCGCTTTTGACCTTGTACTGCCCGCCGCGGTCCCTGGACAGCGGATAGCGGAAGCCCGCTTTCGTGCGGTAGATATCCCCGCCGTTTTTGTCCCGCATGGAGTCGAGGAAGTACATATAGCAGTTTTGGCAGCCTTCGCTGATCTTTTTGCAGCCGTGCCACGGGTTCCATATATCGTGCAGTTTGAGTCCCCTCGCTTTCAGTGTTTCAGCGCTTCGCCGTCAGTCCCATTCTTCCCAGTAATCCTCGGCATCTTCATAGTCCCAGAAGTCGTCATAGTAGTCATAGTAGAAGTCATCCGGATGAACGTAATCACCGGCATTGAACGGATCGGAATTCGTTGTCGGCTTAGGTGTAGTTCGTCTCGGTGTCGGCGTGGGTTTCGGTGTTGACACCGGTCTTGCGGTCGTCCTGGGTCTGGTAGTAGGCTCGACCACAACCTTATGGAATTCACCGTTCAGGTAGTAAGAATCATAGTTGTATTTCTCGTGATACTCATACTCATAAACATTTTGCTCAGTTGTGATCGTCACATGGCATTTCACGATGCGTTCCAGTCCGTTGATCTCCATCGCCCTTCTCAGATCACCAGGCAGAAAGAGGGAGTTATCAAGATGAAGATGACGAAGAGCATACATGGCATAAAGGCCCAGATCAATCGCTTTCCCACGATCGTCCTCTTCTTCATAGTTTTCATCCGCCTCTACATCCAGCGTAACGGTCTCCACCCAGGTCTCTTTGCCGTTTTGCACCTCGATCGCTGACTGGATGTCCACAGAAAAACTCTCCGTAAAGCCCGCCAACTCCTTATTCCGGTCTCTGTCAGACAGATCGTCCCGGATTTCTTCCTCCATATCCTCGTCATACCTTGCGGCCCGGGCCAGAAAGTCCTCGAGGTTTTGCTCGTGTTGTATTCTCAACTGGTTTATCTGCCACTCTTCAAACCGTGCCTGTATGGTCTCATAATTGGTCAGAAGGACAGCCGCCAGGGCGATCACTGCGATCGAGATCACGACGAGCCAGAAACCTGTTTTTTTATGCTTCCTGTCCTTCCCTTCGTCTTGAGATACTGAATCAACGTGATCCGGTACCCGGCCATACTTCTGCCCTTCTGCAGTTTTAGAGGACGATCCCGATTCCTTGGAATCAGATGATTCTTGGGGAGTTGTAGATTTCTCCACATCGGGGGCGTAAGCGGCACCGTTAGGGGAGTTGTTGATCTGACCGGAAGAAAGATCGTCTCCGATCATATCAAGAAACTCGCCATCGTCCTCATCCATCGGCTGATCATCCCCTGAATCCCAGCCGGAGGTCATATGAAACTCCCCGGTGTTCAGATCCATCCCCAAACCGCCGCCGGCGTTCTGCACGATATGCCCATCGGAGCCCAGCGCGTAGTCATCATCCATCTGGTAAAGGAACTCGCCGTCATCCAGATCAAATATGTGATCGCTCATTTCTATTCTCCTTAAGCATTCCGGCGATCCTGATACCGAGAATCACTCATCAGATAAACCGGCCTGTTATACTTCCGCTGCAGCGCCTGATTTCATCCGGCGTACCGCACGCAACGATCCTGCCGCCGTCCTCGCCGCCTCCAGGTCCCATATCGATGATGTAGTCCGCGGAACGGATCACGTCCAGATCATGCTCGATCACAATCACAGTCGCGCCGTGGTCGATCAGCGTCTGGAATACGCTCAGAAGCGTTTCCACATCCTTCGGATGCAGGCCGATCGTCGGCTCGTCAAAAACGAAAACCGAATCATTCTGCTGCCGTCCCATCTCAGACGCAAGCTTCAGCCGCTGGGCTTCGCCGCCGGACAGTCCCGGCGTTTCCTCACCAAGCGTCAGGTAGCCGAGGCCGAGATCGCGCAGGATCTCCAGCCTTGGTTTTACCGCCTTCATTTCCCTGCAGAAGCCGAGCGCGGAATTGACGTCCATATCCATCAGCTCCGGCAGAGAACGCTCCGCTCCGGATCTGTTTGTATAGCGGATCTTCTTGGCCTCATTGCCATAGCGACTGCCGCGGCAGTCGGGACACGGGATATTCACATCCGGAAGAAACTGAACGTCCAGAGAGATCTGTCCTGTTCCGTCACAGACCGGGCACCGGAGCGAGCCCGTGTTATAAGAGAACGCCCCGGCTTTATACCCAAACCGCTTCGCTGCTCCGGTCCCTGCGTAGATCTTCCGAAGCTCATCGTGCACGTTTGCGTAAGTGGCCACGGTAGAACGGACGTTGATGCCGA
>CADBPP010000018.1 GCA_902796565.1 uncultured Eubacteriales bacterium
GTGATCGGCAAGAAGGCTCCCGGCATCTGCCCGGTATGCCAGCATCCCCAGTCATACTTCGAAGTAAAGGCAGAGAACTATTAAGGACAGGAAAAGCGGCCCGCGGGCCGCTTTTTTTCAGTTCAGTTCCGTATGAGCTTCTATAAGAGCCCACTCTTCATCGGTAAAGCTCAGACCGAACTCCCTTTGCATCAGTTCCCGCCTCATGGCCCCGTCCGTCACGGGTGTCTTGGTCAGAACTCCGTCCTCTATGACGAAATAGGTGCTCTTCGTGATGGATTTCTGCCCCGACGGCGTCTGTATGATGCACCATCTCCTTTTCCTGAAGCCCGAGTTCTCCCCCTGGAAGCGGTCGTTGAACATGTCGAAATCAGCGCACACCGCCAGCTCGGTGGATACCACGAGGTCCGTCTTCCTTATGCGCTCGAGGTTTCCCTCAGCGTTTATACGGTATGGGGAATCCCCTATGATCTCATACCAGCTTCCGGCGTAATGCTTTACGGTGAAGCTGACTTCCCCGCAGGAGGTGACCTCCCCGTCCTCCATGAGGATGGCCTTGGGGCTCATGATATTGCCGTAGCCTACATCAGTGAAATATGTCCTGCCGCCGAGATACACCAGCACGCCGCGGTGGGAGATGCCGCCCAGTTTGCCTTCCCTGATGGAACGGCAGTAGCAGGGGGTGACATCGAATCCAAGGGCCTTCAGAAGATACAGGAAGGCGCCGTTGAGCTCAAAGCAGTAGCCGCCCCTGCGGCGGACCACGATCTTGTCGAAGAGGGCCTCGGGGGAAAGATCGAGCCTCCTTCCAAGATCGCACACATCGATGTTTTCAAACGGAACGCTCCTGTGATGGGCCACCAGTATCGCGTTTAGGCACTCAAGGCTCACCTCGGGCTTTCCCGTGAAGCCTATCCTTTCCAGATATCTGTCCGGCCATGGCATGGTTTCTATGTCGTCGAATGCTTTTCTGTCGCTCATATATACCTCCGGTAGATGTTGATCATATCCATTTTATCACAGACAGCGGGGGATTTGCCTAAAAAGAAAAAAGCCGGAAGATCCGGCCTGAAAAACGCTACAGAGTGAAGCCGTCCCCGGGCTTCTCGAAGAAGACCGTGGGGGGCAGAGCTGCGGAATTGGTGGTGTAGGCCATGTGGGCCTTTTCCGCCCAGTTGTTGTCATCCTTTCCCGCGTCGGGCATGTGCATGATCACCAGCTTTTTCGGGGCCAGAGCGGTTATCGCTTCCCTGGCCTCCGCGATGCCGACGTAGGTGAAGGGAACGAACATCACGTCGATGGGGGTCTTCAGGCATGCCACGTCCTCGAAGTTGGCCTTGGTCCCCTTGGCGTCACCGACGTGCAGGAAAGTCTTTCCTCCGATGGTGAAAAGATAGCTGTTGTTCACGGGGCAGTCCCTGCCTATGGCGTCATGCTCCATACCGATGGCCTCGATGTTTATTCCCCTTATATTTATATGGGTGCTCAGGCCTATGGCCATGTCCATGCACCAGATCCTCGGCTCGAATTCCTCGCTGTACGCCTCGTCGGAACGCAGATGGTCTATGACCGCCTTGGTGCCCATCACGTTGAGGATGCCGCTCTTTTCCATTGCCCGGGCCGTCAGGGACGGGTTGAAATGATCCAGGTGCTCATGGGAAAACAGCATCATGTCCACCGCCTTGAATCTTCCGGTGGCTGAAATTATCTCATTGATGGTATCTTCGTCCACGGCTCCGGCCATCACGTCCTCCCCCCGGTGAAGTCCGTCGATGAGTATCTTCTGTTTGTTCGTATAGATCATGACTCCTGCGTTTGCGATGAAGTTCACGTTTACTTTGGTGAATCCGAACACGGAAATATCCTCCATGCTGTTGAAATTGCTACATTTTATTATATCTCAAAACCCGCCCGTTGCAACAGATTCTCCGAGGATTGAGCTCTAATCATTTTTTAATAATGGACAAATCCCGCATTAATGCGCTATAATTATAATGATAATCCAAAGGAGAACGTTTTGGAAAAGGATAACACAGCTAAAAACAGCGCCCTTTCCAGGGCATATTCCATGGTCCTGGGGGACCAGAGCAGGATACTTCACATCAAAAGCGACGGGGAGGAGCTCATATCCGCTCCGCTGATGCTGGTGGTGCTTTTGCTGTTTGTTTTCGACATCCCGTCATGGGTCATCGGCACGCTGCTTCTGATACTGGCGATCTTTGACATGGACATCCTCACGGATGCCAGGGGATCCCGGGACAGGCTCAGCAAGGCCACCGTGAGCGTTACCGAATATAAAAGCAGGATGCCTGAGACCGCCGTCAGCACGGACAAGGAAGGCTACAGCGAGATAATAATAAGATAGATCGGGAGGAACATATGAAAAAGGTTCTTATAATAGAAGATGAAGCCAAGATATCGCGGTTCCTTCAGCTGGAACTGAAGCATGAAGGATATGATACGCAGATCGCCGAGGAGGGCCGCAAGGGTTACGCCATGGCCCAGACGGGGGAATTCGATATCATAATCCTGGATCTGATGCTTCCCAACCTCAGCGGTATAGAGATCTGCCGCAGGCTCAGGAGCGAGGGGATACAGACTCCCATCATCATGCTTACCGCCAAGGACGACGTGTCCGACAAGGTCACTGGCCTGGACGTGGGAGCGAACGACTACATGACGAAGCCTTTTGCCATCGAGGAGCTTCTGGCCAGGATGAGGGTCGCCCTCAAGAACAACGACAGGACCAACAACGCCACAGTCATCAGATGCGGCAAGCTCACCCTCAACAGGGAAAAGTATGAGGTGAAGTATGACGACACGCCCATCACCCTCACGAAGAAGGAGTTCGAGCTCCTCAGCTACCTCATGCTCAACAAGAACATAGTCCTTTCCCGGGAACAGATCGTCGAGAACGTCTGGGGATACGAATATGAGGCGGAGACCAACGTCACCGACGTGTACATCCGCTACCTCAGGAGCAAGATAGATGAGGTGTTCAATACCAGTTTCATAAAGACCGTAAGGGGTGTCGGCTATCAGTTCAGAGATGAAGAAGAGGAATAACAGCAGCTCATTAAGGAAAAGGATACACTACACCTACGCCCTGATATACATGCTCGTGTGCATTTTTATCCTGGGCGTTTTTTTCGCGCTCACGACTTACCGGAGCCTGTCCGTCTTTGACGATACGGGCGACGAGCTGACGGAGCTCATCGCCTCCGAGGCCCTGCGCTGCGCCGTGGGCAGCGACGGCATGAGGGTCTACCTCAACTCTCTGAGAAACAGCTACGGGATAAGGGAGATCTACATAGTGGATCCCTCCGGCAGCCTCATATCCGGCACCACCAGGATAACCGACGCCATAGACCCCATGCTCTCGGAGAGGGACCTGATGGTCAAGTACTTCCCCCAGTTCTCCGGGATCCGCGACGGAGCGTATTTCTACATAACGGAAACGGTGCTGGATTCCATGAGCGTGCGTCTCATCATCAGCTTCGACGCCTCCGGGGTATTCTCCTCCCACCTCTATTCGCTGAGGACTCTTGTGACCTGCCTGCTCTTCGGTTTCTTCGTGTTCGTGCTGGCGGGCAATTACCGCATGAACCGCATCCTCGCCCCCATCAGGGAGATGACGGAGGTCACCAAGAACATCAGCGCCGAAAACCTGGACCTGAGGCTGGACGTGAGCCATACCGAGGCGGAGCTCAACGAGCTGGCGGTCACCATAAACGAGATGATCGACCGCATACAGATCTCCTATGACAAGCAGAAACGTTTCGTTTCCGACGTGTCCCATGAGCTGCGCACCCCCATCGCCGTCATCTCCGGATACGGCAGCATGCTCAGACGCTGGGGAAAGGACGATGAGGAGATCCTCAACGAATCCATAGATTCCATCATCTCGGAATGCGAGAATATGAAGGAGCTGGTGGAGAAGCTTTTGTTCCTCACCAGGCATGACAACGACACCGTGAACTTCGACATGGCTCCCGTGGATATCTCAGAGCTGGTGGCCACCACGGTCAGGGAGGAAGGGATGGTCCATCCTGATTTCACCTTCGATCTGGAATGCGAGAGCGGCATAATCTTCAATGCCGACGAGACCCGGTTCAGGCAGGCCCTGAGGATCTTTCTGGACAACGCTGTGAAGTATTCCGGGGACAGCACCCTGGTGGAGGTGACCTTAAGGCAGCTGGGGGCCGGTTTCGTGCTTTCCGTAAAGGATCACGGCATAGGCATCTCGAAGGAGGATCTCCCCAATATCTTCGAACGCTTCTACCGCGCCGATACGTCCCGCACGAAGGAGACCGGCGGATACGGCCTGGGCCTTTCCATCGCCAGGATAATAGTGGAGAACCATTCCGGCATCATAAAGGTCCGCACGAAGGAAGGGGAGGGCAGCGAGTTCTCCATGATCTTCAGAAATATAAACGCGACCGCCCCGACAGCGGCCCCAGAGAACAGACAGGTCCCTCACAGGCTCCCGGATGACGGGGAAGAGGACTGAGGAGATCGAACGGTCTCCGCAGCAATGACGGGCATTGCGGCGAAGGCAGACCAATCAGAGACGACTACGGCAGAGATGGAATACTCTCTGCCGTATCTTTTTGTGTCATGAAGATTCACCTTTTGTGGGAAAGAGAGGTGCGATGTGATAAAATCGGTATGTATTATTTTTTCGGGGGGAGCGGCCTATGGAGATCATCAAAGCCACAGCTCAGGATGCGCCCGCCATACTGTCGATAATGGAGGAGGCAAGGGCCTTTCAGCGCAGCTGCGGTTTTCTGCAGTGGAGGGACGGCTACCCGTCCATGGAGGATATCCTGAAAGACATCTCGGAAGCGGTATGCTATAAAGTCGTCTCGGAGGGGGAGATCCTCGGCGCCTTCAGCGCCATTTACGGAGCAGAACCCACATACGCCGTGATAGACGGCGGGGAGTGGCTCACCAGCGGGGACTCCTACATTACGATCCACAGGATCGCGTTCAGTGACACGAGCCGGGGCAGGGGGCTGGCGGCAAAGGCCTTCGGATTCGCATACGGCCTGTGTCCTTCTTTAGGAGCTGCCTCCGTGAGGATCGATACCCACTACGACAATGCCGCCATGAGAAAGGCGATAGCAAAGTTCGGATTCACACACTGCGGCACCGTATACATGGCTGACGGCACCGAGAGGGCAGCATATGAAAAACTGTACGAAGGAGAAGCTGAAGATGGAACGCATCGGATTTGACAACGAAAAGTACATGCATGAACAGTCGGAACACATCAGGGAGAGGATAGCCGAATTCGGCGGCAAGCTCTACCTGGAATTCGGCGGGAAGCTCTTTGACGATTACCATGCTTCCAGGGTCCTTCCGGGCTTCAAGCCCGACTCGAAAGTGAAGATGCTCCTTCGCATGAAGGATGAGGCGGAGATAATCCTTGTCATCAACTCTTCCGACATAGAAAAGAGCAAGGTCAGAGGGGATCTGGGGATCACATACGACGACGATGTCCTCAGGCTCATAGACGCCTTCAGGGGCATCGGCCTTTACGTGGGAAGCGTGGTGCTGGCCCAGTACCAGGCAACGCCCCTGGCGAAGGCATTCAAGGAGAAGCTCAGCAAACTGGGCGTGCGTTCCTACTGCCACTACATCATCGAGGGATATCCCACGGATGTGGACAGGATAGTCAGCGACGAGGGCTTCGGCCGCAACGATTACATAGAGACCAGCCGTCCCCTGGTGGTGGTGACCGCCCCCGGACCGGGCAGCGGAAAGATGGCCACCTGCCTCTCCCAGCTGTACCATGACTCCAAGAGGGGGATCAAGGCGGGCTACGCCAAGTTCGAGACCTTCCCGGTATGGAACCTTCCCCTGAAGCATCCCGTGAACCTGGCATACGAGGCGGCCACGGCGGATCTCAACGATGTCAACATGATCGACCCCTTCCATCTTGAGGCATACGACAAGAAGGCTGTCAACTACAACAGGGACGTGGAGATCTTCCCGGTCCTGAACGTGATCTTCGAGCGCATCTTCGGCTCCTCCCCCTACAAGTCCCCCACGGACATGGGAGTCAACATGGTGGGCTATTGCATCAGCGACGAGGACGTGGTGATTGAGGCATCCCGCCAGGAGATCATTAGAAGATACTACGCGGCTCTGTGTTCCCAGAGGATGAACGGCATGGTCTCCGACGAGGAGATCTACAAGAACGAGATGATCATGAATCAGGCAGGAGTGTCCGCTTCCGACCGTCCCGTCATCGCCGCCGCCCTGGACAAGGCCGCTCTGACCGGAGCCCCGGCAGTCGCCATAGAGCTCTCCGACGGCAGGATCATCACCGGCAAGACCTCGAATCTTCTGGGGGCATGCTCGGCGGCACTGCTGAACGCCCTGAAGGCTCTGGCGGGCATAGACGACGGAAGGCACCTGATCTCCCCGGAGATCATAGAGCCCATCCAGGAACTCAAGACCGAATATCTCGGCAACAACAATCCCAGGCTGCACATGGATGAGATACTCATAGCCCTTACGATATGCGCCCAGTCCGACCCCATCGCCATGGCGGCGGTACAGGTCCTGCACGATCTGTCGGGCTGCGAGGCCCACTCCACGGTCATCCTCTCCTCGGTGGACGACGGTGTGTTCAGAAAGCTGGGGATGAATCTGACATGCGAACCGAACTACAATTCAAAGAAGCTGTATCATAAAAAATCCTGAAAGGAACCAAGCCAATGAGTTTATTTCTCTGTGACTATCAGGAGGGTGCCCATCCCGCAATAATGAAGGCCCTTAACGACACCAACTTCGTCCAGACCCCCGGATACGGGGAGGACATCTTCTGCGAAGAGGCACGGGAGCTGATTAAAAAGGCTGTGGGGACAGACCGCTGCGACGTGCACTTCCTCGTGGGCGGCACGCAGACCAATACCGTCGTGATCAAGTCCGCCTTAAGGCCCCATCAGGGCGTCATCGCCGCTTCCACAGGACACATCAACGTCCATGAGACCGGCGCCATCGAGGCCGTGGGGCACAAGGTGCTGACCATAGCCGGACGCGACGGGAAGATCTGCGCGGAGGACATCAGGCGCTACTGCGCATCCTATTACGCCGATTCCGCGTGGGAGCACATCGTCATGCCGGGCATGGTGTACATAAGCTTTCCCACGGAGCTGGGCACCATCTACTCGAAGGCGGAGCTGGAAGCGATCCGCGGCGTATGCAAAGAATATTCAATGTATCTCTTCATAGACGGGGCGAGGCTGGGATACGGCCTTAAGAGCCCCAGGGCGGACATCACGCTGCCGGAACTGGCTTCCCTGTGCGACGTGTTCTACATCGGAGGCACCAAGGTGGGGGCCCTCTTCGGAGAAGCCGTGGTGATCATGAACGACGAACTGAAGAAGGATTTC
Source organism: uncultured Eubacteriales bacterium (assembly GCA_902796565.1). GTDB lineage: Bacteria > Bacillota > Clostridia > Eubacteriales > Anaerofustaceae > RUG14186. The sequence continues at coordinate 7,404 of CADBPP010000018.1, forward strand.
CGCTGCGTCATGAAGCAGCACGGAGGGATGCTGGCAAAGGGGAGGCTTCTGGGCATACAGTTCAGAGAGCTGTTCAGGGACGGCCTTTACTTTGAGATATCCGAAAACGCCATCGAAAAGGCGGGCAAACTGAGGGAGATATTTGCGGGCCGGGGTTACGGCTTCTACGCCGACAGCCCCACCAATCAGCAGTTCCCCATACTTCCCGCGGATGTGTATGAAAAGGTCAGAGGCATATGTGAATTATGGGCCGACATGCCCGACGGATCGAAGGCGGTGCGCTTCTGCACCAGCTGGTGCACCGGGGATGAACAGCTCAGAGAACTTGAAGAATTACTGGACGGAACAGAATAATGCAGGACATAACAGACATACTGGCTGAGGAATTCTCCCGCAGCCGCACCCACGTGGCCAACGTCATCCAGCTTATAGACGAAGGCAATACCATACCGTTCATAGCCCGCTACCGCAAGGAGATGCACGGCACCATGGACGATACCCTTCTGAGGGATCTCGCCGAAAGGCTGGATTACCTCAGGAACCTTCAGAAGCGCAGGGAAGAAGTCAAAAACCTTCTTTCCGGCATGGACAGGCTCACCGACGAGCTTTCCGCGGCCATAGACGAGGCCGCCACACTGACGGAGATCGACGACATCTACAGGCCCTTCAGGCCCAAGAGGAAGACCCGCGCCGGCATCGCCCGGGAAAAGGGCCTCGAGCCCCTGGCGGCGTATATCATGGCCCAGGTCCCCTCATGCCCCCTTCGGGAGGAGGCGGAGAAATACATCGACGAATCAAAGGGCGTGAATGACATAGACGAGGCCGTCAGCGGCGCCCGGGACATAATCGCCGAGGACATATCCGACAGTGCGCTCATCAGAAAACATCTGAGGACCTTCGTGAACGCCACGGGCGTGATGCGCGTCACGCAGGCCAAGGACGAGGACAGCGTATATTCCATGTACTATGACTTTTCGGAGGCCGTCAGAAAGCTGGCTTCCCACAGGATCCTGGCCATCAACCGGGGGGAGAAGGAAGGCTACCTGAAGGCCGCTGTGCAGGCGGACGAGGAGCAGGCCTTAAGGCTGATCCTCTCCGGTATCTTAAAGGACGACAACGAGCTCTCTTCCCAGGTGAAGGAAGCTGCCAGGGATTCCTATGAGAGGCTCCTGTATCCCTCCATCGAGAGGGAGATCCGTTCCTCGCTGACGGAATCCGCGGACGAGACCGCGATAGATACCTTCAAGGTGAACTTAAAGAACCTTCTCATGCAGCCCCCCGTCAGGAACATGGTGACCCTGGGCTTCGATCCCGCTTACCGTACGGGATGCAAGCTGGCGGTGGTGGACGGCACCGGAAAGGTGCTGGATACCGGGGTGATCTACCCCACGGCCCCCCACAACAGGACCGCGGAAGCCGCCAAGAAAATGGGAGAGCTGATCGAGAAGTATGACGTGAAGCTCATATCCATCGGCAACGGCACCGCTTCCAGGGAGAGCGAGAAGTTCGTGGCGGACTGCATCAGGGGCACCGACGTGTCATACGTCATAGTGAACGAGGCGGGAGCCAGCGTTTATTCCGCGTCGGAACTGGGAGCGAAGGAATTCCCGGAATTTGACGTCTCATTAAGAAGCGCCGTTTCCATCGCCAGAAGGATCCAGGATCCCCTGGCGGAGCTGGTGAAGATCGATCCCAAGAGCATCGGTGTGGGCCAGTACCAGCATGACATGCCTCCGAAGGAGCTGGATCATGCCCTGGACGGAGTCGTGGAGGACTGCGTGAACTCCGTGGGAGCGGACCTGAATACCGCCTCCCCGTCCCTTCTGATGCACATCGCGGGGATCAATTCCGCCATTTCCCAGAACATAGTCCGCTACAGGGAAGAGAACGGTGCCTTCAGAAGCCGCAGCGAACTTAAGAAAGTCGCCAAGCTGGGGGACAAGAGCTTTACCCAGTGCGCGGGGTTTCTGAGGGTCGCCGGAGGCGACAACGTACTGGACAATACGGCGGTGCACCCCGAAAGCTACGAAGCGGCCGAAAAGCTCCTTTCCGTATGCGGCTTCTCCCTGGATGACGTTAAGGCATCGAAGCTTTCCTCCCTCAGGAGCGTCGTCAAAAAGAGAGGGGAAGCTTCCGTCGCAGCGGAGTGCGGCATCGGTATCCCCACCCTGAGAGACATGGTGGACGAACTGATGAAGCCGGGCAGGGATCCCAGGGAAGAGCTGGAGAAGCCGATCCTCAGAAGCGACGTCATGAGCATGGACGATCTGACGGAAGGCATGATCCTCATGGGTACCGTCAGGAACGTGGTGGATTTCGGAGCCTTCGTGGACATCGGAGTGCATCAGGACGGACTGGTGCATATATCCAGGATGTCCGAGCGCTTTATCCGCCATCCCTCCGAGGTGGTCAAGACCGGGGACATCGTCCGGGTGAAGGTCACCGAGGTGGACAAAAAGAAGAACAGAATAGCTCTCAGCATGAAGCTGGGAGAATAGAAAAAAGGCGGTATCATCCGCCTTTTTGAGAAAGCGTATAAAATGAGCGATATAAAACTGTCTGACCATTTCACATATCCGAGACTTCTGAGATTCATCATGCCCACGGTGGCCATGATGGTATTTTCCTCCGTTTACGGCATAGTGGACGGATACTTCGTGTCGAATTACGCGGGCAAGACCGCTTTTTCCGGCATCAACATCATAATGCCCTACATCATGATCATAGCCTCCCTGGGGTTCGTCTTCGGTACAGGGGGCAGCGCCCTGGTGGGAAAGACCCTGGGTGAGGGCAAAAGGGAAAAGGCATCGGAACTCTTTTCCATGTTCGTGTACGTCACCATCATCACGGGAGTCGTGATCGCCGTGGCGGGAGCCGTTTCCATGGATAAGGTGGCATATCTGTGCGGAGCCCGGGGGGAACTCAAGGCCCTTGCCGCCCGGTACGGCCGCATCAGCATGGTGTCCATAACCGCTTTCATGCTGCAGATGGAGTTCCAGAGCTTTTTCATCACCGCCGAAAAGCCCCGGATGGGCTTTCTGATGACGCTGATGTCGGGAGTCATAAATATCCTTATGGATTTCATCCTGGTGGGCAAACTTGGTCTCGGCCTTGACGGAGCCGCCTGGGCCACGGTCATGAGCGAGCTGGCGGGCGGACTGGTCCCCGTTGTGTATTTCGCATTAAAAAAGGATCTGCCCATACGGCTCACAGTCTTCAGGTTCGATTTCCGCAGCCTGATACAGGGCATCTATAACGGCATGAGCGAATTCATCGGTTCCATAACCGCCTCCTTCGTCAGCATTCTCTATAATTTCCAGCTTCTGAAGTTCGCCGGGGAAAACGGCGTCGCCGCCTACGGCGTCATGATGTACGTGGAAATGATCTTCATGTCGCTGTTCTTCGGCTACTGCATGGGGACGGCTCCCATCATCAGCTTCAACTATGGGGCGAACAACAAAGAAGAGATGCGAAACGTGTACACAAAGAGCCTTACGGTCATCGGCCTGACCTCCGCTCTGATGTGCGCTTCGTCCCTGGGCATGGCGAAAAGTCTTTCGGAGCTGTACGTGGGTTATGACCGGGGGCTGTATGAACTGACCCTCAGGGGATTTCGGATCTACTCCTTCGTCTACCTGTTCTCGGGGATAGGATGTTTCGGTTCCTCATTCTTTACGGCTCTGAACAACGGCCTCATATCCGCCATACTGTCGGTGATGCGCACCGTCGTTTTCCAGATAATCATGGTGCTCA
>CADBPP010000019.1 GCA_902796565.1 uncultured Eubacteriales bacterium
GTCACTCCCCCCGAGGATCCGGACGATCCCGGCACCGGAGGCGACGGAGGAGAAGGCGGTGACGGCGGAGACGGCGGCGGCGACGGGAACGGCGGTGACGGCGGTGATGGCGGTGACGGCGGTGACGGCGGAGACGGCGGCGGCGACGGCGGAGAATAAAGCGTACACAGTCACGCGGGATATTATAAAGAAACACTTTTGCGGAGGAAAAAATGGCAGGAGATCTTTTATATGACGAGGATGCCAGAAACGCGCTTCTGGCGGGAATAGACAAGCTGGCGGACGCCGTAAGGGTCACACTGGGACCCAAGGGAAGGAACGTGGCGTTCGATCAGCAGTATGACGTGCCTCTGGTCACCAACGACGGAGTCACCATCGCGAAGCAGATCGAACTTCCCGATCCCTTTGAGCACATGGGTGCGAACATCATCAAGACAGCGGCTGTCAAGACCAACGAGACCGCCGGAGACGGCACCACCGCTTCCGTGGTCCTCTCGAGAGCCATCGTAAAGGAAGGAATACAGAACGTGGTGGCGGGAGCGAACCCCGTCATCCTCAACAGGGGAATCACCGCCGCTGTGCAGTGCGCCCTTAAGGAGATAGACCGCTACGCGGTGCCGGTGAAGGACACCTCCGATATCAGGCAGATCGCCCGCATCAGCGGAAACAACGACGATTTCGTGGGAGACATCGTTTCAGAAGCCTTCGAGAAGGTGGGCTTCAACGGCGTCGTCACCATCGAGGACAGCCAGCAGCTGGAGACGGTGCTGAAGTACTCCAACGGCGTATCCATCGAGAACGGCTACGTATCGCCCCTTTTCATCAACAACGAAAACAACAAGTCCTGCGAGCTGGATCACCCCTATGTGCTGGTGACGGACAACCGCATCAAGGACTTCAAGACGCTGGTGCCGATCCTCGAAGGCATCGTCGCCAATTCGGCGAGCCTTCTCATCATCGCCCAGGACATCGAGGAATCCGCCCTGCAGACCCTGGCACTGAACGTGCAGAAGGGCGTCCTGAAGGCATGCGCCATCAAGTCACCGGGCTACGGCGACACCAGAAAGCGCAACAACAAGGCCATCGGCCTCATGACCGGCGCCACGGTCCTCACGGAGGATCTGGGATACAAGCTGGAGAACTGCGGCCTTGAGATCCTCGGAAGATGCGACAGAGCGGTCATCGAAAAGGAGAAGACCGTCCTCACCAATCCTCCGGGAGCGGGAGCCGAAGAGACCATCAAGATGATCAAGCAGGTCAGAGAGACCATCGCGGTCACCAAGGAAGACTATGAGCTCGAAAAACTCAACGTCACCCTGGCCCTGCTGCAGGGCAGCATCGCCCTGATCACCGTGGGCGGCGTCAGCGAGCTGGAGATGTTCGAGAGAAAGTACCGTATCGAGGACGCTGTGAACGCCGTATACGCCAGCATCGATTCCGGCATCGTTCCGGGAGGCGGAAAGGCGCTGCTTCTCGCGATCCCGGCGGTGGAGGAACTGATCGGGACCCTTCAGGGAGACGAAAAGACCGGCGCCATGATCGTAAGGCGCGCGCTGGAAGCCCCCATCAGGCAGATCGCGGAGAACGCGGGAGTGGATCCCAGCGTGGTGGTGGACAAGGTACGCTCGAAGGACGACGTGAACTACGGCTACGACGCCATGAAGGATGAGTACACCGACATGATAGCCGCGGGGATCATCGACCCGGCAAAGGTCGTCAAGAACGCCCTGCAGAACGCGGGAAGCGTATCCACCCTGATGCTCACCACGGACGTGAGCATCCATTCCGACAAGGAAGCATAGGACAGCGAAGGAGCGGCAGACAGAGCCGCTCCTTTTTTGATTGTGATGGCCGGAAACTCCGATGAGGGGATATCCGGACAGGCTCAAACGCATAACGATCGGAAGCCTGTCGTACCAATACGATAAAATACATTGTTTTTATCGTATGAACACGATAAATATATATTGATTTTATCGTATGGATACGATAAAATGACAGAAAGAGTATCGTTTTGAGTATCAGGGGACAATCGTATGAATCACAGCATTCTTAAACAGGTCATATTCGATCAGCACGAAGTCATAAAGAACGCGCGGATCACTGCCCGGGATTACATCTTCGAGAAAAATGTCAATTATATTCTGGTCGGTCTCAGAAGGGCGGGCAAGTCAACTCTTTTATACAGTATCGCAAAGGAACTGATCGAAGAAGGATGTGACTGGTCACAGATCATTTATGTCAATTTTGAGGATGAAAGATTACTGGGATTTTCCGTAAACGATTTCAACGATATCGTTGAAACGGCACATGAGCTTTCTGACGGCAAAGAGATCTATTACTTCTTTGACGAAATACAGATAATCGATGGCTGGGAACACTTTGCGAGAAGGATGGCAGATCAGAAGAACAGGGTGAATATCACGGGCAGCAATGCCAAAATGCTCAGCACGGAAATGGCCGGCGTTCTTGGAGGAAGGTATATCCCCAGAATGATCATGCCCTTCTCTTTTCCGGAAATACTGGACTGCAGGAAGATCGCCCGCGGAGAAGAGGCAATGCTGACGACTTCCAAAGCGGCAAAAATAAGGAAAGAATGTCAGGAATACATTTCCTGGGGCGGTCTGCCGGAAACACTGCAGATGACGAATAAACGCGAATATATCAAAAGTGTATACGATAAAGTTCTGCTTGGAGACATAGCCGAGCGCGAACATGTGAACAACAGGGAAGCGCTCAGGCTGATGATAAAGAAGATAGCTGAGACCGTCATGAGTGAAGTTTCGTTCAACACTCTGGCAGGTAATGTCAGGGCCGCGGGCATCAGGACATCGACAGACTCCATGATCGAATACGCTTCTTATGCCGAGAATGCCTGCCTTATTTTCAGAACACGTAATTATGTTTCAAAGTTCTCTGAAAAGGAAGGCATCCCGAGATTTTACTTTTTCGATAACGGGATACTGTCACTGTTCCTTGTGGATAAGAACTCTGCCCTGCTTGAAAACGCTGTCGCCGTACATCTGAGGCGCAGGTTCGGCGAAGATCTGTATTACTATAAATCCGCCAGAACGGGAACAGATATCGATTTCTATCTTCCGGCGGAAAATACTGCGATCCAGGTCGCGTATTCATTAGGGGACGCGGAGGAACGGGAAGTACGCAGTTTACTGTCGTTTGCCCAAAAGAGCACCGGTAATACGCGTCTGATAATCGTGACGCATGAGGAAGAAAAGACTATCGAAAAGGAAGGGACCGTTATCGAAGTTATCCCGGTCCATGAATTTCTTATGTGATCCGAAGCGGAAAACCGTTATTCCGTTTCCACAGGTCTCAGTGAAGGACCAAAAAAAAGGGGGCAGTCCCCCCTCGGAGCACGCTGAGTTCAGAGCCCCAGCAGCGATGTGCGCACATATACGGTGAGCACCACCACAGCTACGAAAAGCACGATGCAGTACGCGATGAATGCCAGTATCCTTCTCATAGTTCCTCCTCGGTAGTTATCGTCGTTTCCTTGATGTATATGTCGCCGCCGTAGGTGCGGTAGCTCTGCCAGAATCTCGGGTATATCCTGTTGAGGCTCTCCGGGGCGGTCAGGCTTATCTCGTCCCTCGACGCCAGCCCCGCCACGGCGCAGGCCCCCGCGATGTAGGGGTCGTGATGGGTGTTGACTATCCCGCCGGGAAGCATCGCCGAGTACTTTCTCTTGATCATTATCCTGTCATAGAGCATCACTGAATCCGCTCCAAGGCAGTCAGCCATCTCATGGCTGTAGCGCAGGATCTCCTTGGCACGCTCGTCGCCGCTGTCCACGGAGATGCAGCAGGCGCCCTTTGCCGTGGCGCATATGATCACCACCAGGGGTATCAGTTCAGGCAGCTCCGACATGTCCGCGGTTACAGCCTGGGGCTCGCCCCTCAAGGATATGCCCTTGAGGCGGGTCACCGCTTCCACTCCCCCCTGCTTCAGGATGGAAGTGAAGGCCTCTATCTCCTTCGAGTACTGATTCAGCCCGCTGACGATGAGCTCGGGACAGAAAAGGCTCATGGAAAGCACCAGGCAGCTGGAGAAGCGGTCGAACGCCTCGTCCCCTGTCCGGTAGGGGGTCATATATCCCTTCAGAGCCGATGGTTTGATCCTCAGTATCATGCTAACCTCTTTCCTTGAGAAAATTATATAATAGACTGCCTCTGTTTTCAATTTAGTTTTGGCAAAAACTGAACTAACATCCCCCGCGTATGATATAATTTTTCTGATATAACAGGAGCAATTACAATATGGGAACAGTATATCTTAACGCGATCTGCGCTCAGAAGACCCTGGGCGCGGTAAAGGATGAAGCCTTCAGGGATCTCGCTGCCCGCTGCCGCGGCGCCTACTACCTCGGAAGCATAGCGGAGGAGCTCTTCTGCTTCTTCGACTGCTTTTCAAAGGAGGAGAACACCTGGATAAGGGATATCGCGTCACAGCTTAAAAACGAGGGCATAGCCCTCTTTGACGACATCAAGAAATATATAGGCAAGGCCCCCGCGGCGGACCGGGACGTCCTCAAGGCCTATCTCGCCGGGATGGCCTCTGACTACACCTGCGATTACCGCACCGGAGGCTATCTCGATACGGTGATCCCAGCGGGAGGATCCCGCACCCGGAAGAACGAAGCGGCGGTGAAGCTCGAATGCTGCCTTCTTAAGGATACGAAGGATCCTGTGGACCTTAAGGAAGCTCTTGAAGGCCTCACGGCGGATCAGACGCTCGCCATAGAAAGGATGTACGCCGCCGTCATCGGCGAAAAGAGAAGGCAGATCATCCCCGACGGCATCATCGCCGACTGCGTCGCGAAGCTCATAAAGGCCCTGGGACAGAAGAAGAGCATCCTTCCCATCCCGAGGCCCGGCAGGGAGTTCTGCTGGGCTCCCGCGGACGACCGAGACGGCATCCTCAATTCCGATCACAGGAAATGGACCGACAGGGGCGGTGAAACAGCCAACTACTCACTGCAGGAGATGATAGGCTACGCCGCCAGGGACGCTTCCGGGATCGTGGTGAAGCTTACGCAGGCCGCCGATCGGGCCATACCCACAGAGAGCTGCGAGTTCCTGTTCAGAAAACTCAATTAAGATCCCGGCCGGTGCCCAGCACCGGCTTTTTTCGATAAGCTGAAAGGAGATATCCCCCCATGGACAATGAACTGAGGGATATGATCATACGAAACACCGGTGAGGACCATGCCAGGTTCTATGTCCCGGGACATAAGGGAAGGACGGACCTTAGCGGGGAACAGGCTCCCCTCGACGTGACGGAGCTCTACTTCACGGATGACCTCAACGACCCCGAAGGGCCCATAGCCAGAGCGGAAAGGTCCGCGTCGGAACTCTTCGGCAGCCGCTTCACTCTCTTTACCGTGAACGGCTCATCCGCCGCGGTGATGGCGTCGGTCATGAGCTGCGCAAAGGAGGGCTCGTATGTCCTGCTGCCATCAGACAGCCACCTCTCCTGCTACTACGGGGCCATGCACGCGTCGAGCCCTGTAAAGAGGCTGTACATAAAGGATCCGGTAATGGGGATCTCGGAGCAGGAGCTCACGGCATTTCTTGAGAAAACGGATGAGACCTTCTCGTGCTGCGTCATAACTTCCCCCACCTACTACGGGTGCTGCGCAGAACTCGGAAAGATCGTATCCATCCTGCACGAAAGGGGCATAAAGGTGATCGCGGACGAATCCCACGGCACCCATCTTGCCTTTACCCGCTCTGCCGGCCTGAGCGCCATGGCCTGCGGCGCCGACTATGTGGTGCATTCCGCCCACAAGACCATCGGGGCCCTCACCCAGACGGCGATGCTGCACGTGAACGATCCTCAGGCGGATGAGAACCTCGTGAGGCTGATGATGCGCACTGTCCAGAGCAC
>CADBPP010000020.1 GCA_902796565.1 uncultured Eubacteriales bacterium
CCAAGTTCCGGAAAATAATTTATATATAGATAAGGTGTCGGGCAAGGACTTCGAGCGCCCGATGTACCTGGAACTGGTGGAGACACTCAAGAAGGACGATATTGTGTACATCAAGAGCATCGACCGTCTAGGGCGCAATTATAAGGAGATCGTGGAACAGTGGCAGTACCTGACTCGTGTCAAACAGGTCGACATCGCCGTGCTCGATATGCCGCTGCTGGATACCCGAAGGGGGAAGGACCTGCTGGGAACATTCCTTAGCGATATCGTGCTGCAGGTCTTATCCTTTGTGGCTGAGAATGAGCGAACCAATATAAGGAGCAGGCAGAAGGAAGGCATTGAGGCTGCCAAAGCGCGAGGCGTCAGGTTCGGGAGGCCTGCCATCCCAATGCCGGAGGATTTCGAATTAATCTGCAGTTCCTACAAAAAAGGGGAGATCACGGCAGATGAAGCGGCACGGAGATGCGGCTGTTCCAGGTCAACATTTTTTAAGAGCCGCCGGGAAAAACGAAACAAAATCTGATTACTCGCATTTCGCACAAATTGATCTGTCAAACCCGTACGAAAGACCCACGGACAGCGAAGTCATACAGAAGAAAATACGAATACATCTCAACAGGATGATGCCGCTGAGGCATTTATCCTGTTTTTTATTGGTTTTATAAGGCCGGTTTTGTAAATGGTGTGCATCCCTTTAGGGAAACACTCTTCTGTGACTGAAACCATGGTAATAAATTGAGTAAAGAATGCTACTTTTTTGGCCCAATCGATAACAGGATCGAATAAAAAGCCAAAAAATTAAAAATAAATGTTGAAAATTCGGATTAAAAAAGTATACTATTTCGGTTCACAATTTGTCAAAATCCGTTCCAAGTATCTCAACGATATTGTAACAAACTCTGGTCGAAAATCAATCCTTTTGAATCATCTCGAAAATCAAATCGTAAAAAACAGAGCGTTTTCGAAAAAAATAAGCGAAGCCGTGCAAAAACAGAGCATTTAATATTCCGTCCATTTAAGTATACTTTTTCGTATTGCTAGAAAGCTGCCGTCAAACAAAACGTGTGGGCAGAACAGCGACGGGTGAATCGAATATGCCGGAAAGACTTTATTCCACAGAGGGAAACAAGAACCACAAGGGAAGGAAGGCCGAGGATCTCACAGGAAAGACTTTCGGAAACTTGACCGTCCTTGAACGAGCAGGAAACAAAGGCGGCAAGATCATATGGTCGTGCCGCTGTATCTGTGGGAATACAACAACGGCGAACAGCTATGAATTGAAAAACCTCATCAAGAAGAGCTGTGGATGCCTGAAAAAGGAGAGCGGCAAAAGGCTTGATATAACCGGCCGCAGATACGGAAAGCTTACAGCCATATGCCCTACAGGCAGGAAGAACCCGCAGGAATCGGTCATCTGGAAGTGCCGGTGCGACTGCGGAAACGAGACGGAAGCAGCCGTTGCGGAACTCAATAGAGGGAACAAGAAGAGCTGCGGATGCTTGAAAGAGGAATATCAGCAGCTCCTTCATGACCGTCTTCACCTGATCGACGGGACATGCGTGGAATGGCTGAGGGACCGGAAGAGCAGGTCCGACAATATCAGCGGAAGCCGCGGGGTCTTCAGGCAGAGGAACGGGAGATACAGGGTGTCGGTCGGGTTCAAGAAGAAGATCTATTATATAGGGATCTTTGATACCTACGAGGATGCGGTCCAGGCACGGCATGAGGCGGAACACCTGGTCCATGACGGGTTCCTTGAGGCGCTCAGGGTCTGGGAGTCTAAGGCTGAACAGGATTCGGACTGGGCGGTGTCAAACCCATTCGGGTTCGATGTGACCAAAGAGGGCGGAAAGCTGGTCATCCATAATTCTGTGGAAGAGATTCCCATAATGAAAGAACCGGGAAAGGTCATACATCCCTAAGCCGTTATATGGAAGAGTGACCAGAGGTAATAAATGACAGAAAAGGAATTATTGAAACTGAAACGATCGGAGATGCTCGAGATCATGCTGGCACAGAGCCGCGAGATCGACAAACTCCGGCAGGAGCTGGCGGAGGCGAAGGCGCAAGTTGAGGACCGGGAGATCCGGATCCGGGAGTCCGGCAGCATAGCCGAGGCATCACTCCGGCTCACGGATATATTTAAGGAAGCGCAGAAAGCGGCAGACCTGTATGTGGAGAACGTGAAGAGGCGCGCCGTATCGGGCGGAACCGGCAGCGGGGAGGTGAACTACCATGGGTGATCATACGATGGCACTCCCTGCCACGAAGGAACTGACGCAGGCAGTCAGGAGAGACAGGTACACGAATAAGTTCCGGGAGACAGTGCGAAGCACGTTCTTGTCACTGGTCGTTGTGGCGGCGGTCGCGGTACTGGTAGCGGTGCTGCTCCTTCCTATTCTGAGGATCTATGGTAAATCCGTGAACGGGACACTGGACAGCGGGTACATCGTGATATCGGTCAAGACATCGAACTTCAAGACCGGCGATGTCATCGCCTTCTATTACAACAACAATATCCTGGTCAAACGGGTCATCGCGAATCCGGGCCAGTGGGTGAATATTGATGAGTACGGAAATGTCTTTGTCAATAATGTGATGCTGGAGGAGCCGTACCTTCAGGAGAAGGCGTACGGCGAGACGAACATCGAGTTTCCCTACCAGGTGCCCGACGGCAAGATATTCGCCATGGGCGATAACCGGTCGGTATCGATCGATTCGCGAAACACTTCGATCGGGTGCATCGCAGAGGA